>CAZKQM010000074.1:0-13276 GCA_964554895.1 uncultured Maribacter sp.
AACCAGTAGGTTAATTTGAGGTTAATAGATCTAAAGCGAGGAATAAAACTGTTCACAATGTAATTGTCATTATATACAATGAAAAGATCAGATAAAGGCGCAAAACGCCATTGCAATCTTGAATTAATACCTAAACTATCTTCTTGATTTCTATATTGAAATAGGGTAGTCCAGAATAAAGATTTACTGAATGTATAATCAATTCTTGGGCTGATAAACCAAATTTTAGCACTTGAAAAGGGTGCTGGCATGCTAATGTCATTATAATTGAATCGCATTGAAATAATAGTTTTAGGTTGAATTCTCAGTGACATATTTCCGGCGAATGATAAAATATCTCCTTCAAAAAAGCGCCCTCTTTGCCCTTCTATAGAATATGAAAACACTTTGGCTCTATTTGATTGATAATTGGCATTCAGTACATTAGTATGATACCCTTGGTTAGCAGGCAAGGGTACTGCTCCATCAACTCCTGTAGGGTCAAATTCATCAGTTAAATAGACAAAATTATTGGTAAAACTCAAACCTAGTCGCGACTGATTTTTGAAATTACTAGTTAGAGATAAACTATGATTGAAATCTGAAGTACTACTATTAAGGCCATCAATAGTATGACTTAAACCTTTTGTCCAAGTTATTACAGAAAAGGCTTGCAAGCTAATACTGTTAAAAGTTTGACTCTTTGGCCAAATTACCCCCTCGAGTGAAGTTGCTGATTTTTGAATGTCTTTTCTTCGTATAAAACCTAAATCTGAATTGAAATTATCATCAACATTGACTAAATCAATAAAGGCATTAAAGTTTCGTGAAAACCTACCCGCAAAGGCACCAAAAGAAAAATTATCTGTAGTATCATCAGGTTGAAAAGATTTGTGTGCATAGAACTTACCAATCCAATTATTATCTTTTGAAGCGAGGTTATAATCAACGCCTAAAACACGATTGTATTCATCTTCTGGTTCAACAAAATCATAGTCTTTAAAGGTTTGTCGATTGATAAAAAAGGCACTGACGTTTGATCGTGAAAAAACTTTGCGCTGTAACACAAACATTGAATTGTTATTTGATGCGATTTCATTTTCAACATCTTCATCAGTTTGAATACTAAATAAACCCAAACGCCAATTTTCATCTAGTTTTCCGCTTAATCGAACGCCACCTAAAATTCTGTTTTCTATTGAATTACCCAAGGTGTCGCTGGCAATACCAATACGGCGTGAAAAAAACGGATTCGCATCACGTGATCCTCCAAAATTTGAAAAGAGGTCACTATTATCAACAAAAAATTGTCTTCTTTCAGGTAGACCAATTTCAAATCGTGTGAGGTTAGTTACTAGGTTATCTACTTCCACATTTGAGAAATCTGGGTTGAGGGTTACGTCTAGATTCATTCCGTTACCAATAGCTACTTTTGCATCACCACCTACTTTAATACCATTGTTAGTTGCATCTAAATCAAAATCTCTTTCAGATATTAAATTGACATATGGTATTAACGTCAAAGGAGTTCTTGATTTGCCTAAGGGTTCTTCAAAAATCATATCACCCATAAAAGCCAAACTGAAAATTAGTTGATTTTGAGGTACCGGATACCAAACACTTCGTTCATTAGTTTGTTGATCAAATTGATAGCTTTGAAAACGCCATTTTGTTTCTCCTTCTTTAAATTTAAAAGAGGTTAAGGGTATTGCCAATTCTGCGGTATAGCCTTTTTCTATAATTTTGGTTTCCCCCTTCCATTTTACATCCCACGAAGTGGTAAATCCTCTTAAATCTTGTCCACCTCCTGAAATTAAAGCTTCACGGCGAACACCGTAAGGGTTAATTCCAAATAAAAAGGCATTAGTGCCATCATTAAAGGTGTCGAACAAAAGGCTAATATTATCACTATTACCAGCTCTAAAATCTCTGCGAAGTGATGGTATGGTCCAGTTATCACCAGTTGAATTAATCGTAATTCCAATATACAGCGTGGTCTCATCATAGACCATTTTAATATCTGTTTTTTGAATGGCTAAAATTGAATCAGATGGAAAGTTTTGTTGAAAATTATCTGCGCTCTCTGCTATATCCCAAAAGGCTTCATCAAGAATACCATCAAGCTTAACAGTTTCGTTAATTTTTTTAACGGTAAAAGACTTATCGGTAGTTTGGCAGAAAAGAGGTAAACTGCTTACTAAAAGGACAATGCCACAAAGGACTTTGTTCATTAGGATGTGGTTTAAATTCTTAACAAATTTAGAGGATTTAAGTGATAAATGAAACATATGTAGATGTGGGTATGTATTGAAGGTTGATGTAATGTTTAAAAGTTCAAATAAGTAGGCCATGAATAAACAGAAATATTTGTCTTTGGTTTTCTACATTTGAAAAAAAGTGAATTATGAAAAAACTACTTCTAGTACTTTTTTTTAGCGTTTCGATTACTTGGGCAAATAACCCACCAATGTGGTCTCAAAAAGGGCATCGTGTAATCGGAGAAGTGGCCCAAAAACATTTAAACAGAAAAGCAAAAAAAGCGATTAAAAATCTTCTTGATGGTAGAAGTTTAGCTTCGGTGTCAAACTTTGGAGATGAAATTAAAGCAGACACAACCTATCGAAAATTTAGTGCTTGGCATTATGTAAATATTCCACCTGGCAAGAAATATGGGGAGATAAAACCCAATAAAAATGGCGATTTGGTTGTAGGTATTGAAACCTGCATTTCGGTTATTAAAAGTAAAACGAGTACTAAAAGTGAAAAAGCCTTTTATTTAAAAATGCTAGTGCACTTAATTGGAGATTTACATCAGCCTATGCATACTGGAAGGTTTGAAGATCGTGGCGGAAATGATATTAAAGTAGAATGGTTTAATAAACCAAGTAATCTTCATAGGGTCTGGGATCAAGATTTGATTGAAAACTATGGTATGAGTTATAGCGAATTAACCAATTCTTTGCCTATAGTAACTACAAAAGAAAAGTCTGCCATTCGTAAAGGCGATATTTTACAATGGGTTGAAGAATCTCAGCAATTAGTCAATACTATTTATGATTCAGTTGAAAGTGGCGATAAATTATTTTATCGTTATGAATATGAGTGGTGGCCAACGGTTGAAAAACAATTGCAAAAAGGCGGAATACGACTCGCGAAAGTGTTAAATAATCTGTTTTAAGTATTATTTTGGCGAAACTTTATACGATGGCATAAGTTTTGAAGTTATCTAAAAGAAGTTAACCGCGAGGAAATTAGTGTAGTCGTCCAAATGCTAAAGATAGTAGGTCTTCATATAAGGACATAAAAAAATCGTCACCCTATTGGTAGACGATTTTTTATTTTATTACCCTAAATGTTAAATTGATTCGTTCGGCAATCGGCTTTTTGGTTTTTGGTATTTGATGCAGCCAATGATGCTGCGTTTCTCCTTTCATAAGTAATAAACTACCGTGTTCTAAAAGAAGTTTGTGTTTTAGTTCTTTTTTAGTTCTGTGCTTCAGATGAAAAAAACGTTCTTGGCCTAATGAGATAGATGCAATTACAGGGTTTTTTCCTAATTCTTTTTCGTTATCAGCATGCCAGCCATTACTGTCATTTCCATCTCTATATAAGTTTAAAAGACAGGTGGTAAATTGCTCTTCAGTAATTGTTTCTATCTTCTTTTTTATTTCTAATAGTTGGGGCGTGAATTGGTTAGGCTTCATAGTAATATTTGAATAGGAGTAGGGCCTACCATTATTACCATAAAGAGATGTCAGCCTAGGTTGGGCATATACTTTACCAAATACTTTAATGTTATCTTGTTGCCACGGAATGTTCTTTTTAAAAACTTCAAAAAATGCATCAGCCTTTTCTTTGCTAATAAAATTTGGATAGTACTGAATATTGCTATCGGGCAAATCAAGTGCAGTTGATAGATTAAAGAGTTTCACTAGTTAATGACTTGTTTTATTTGATTTCTGTAGGTTGAAGGACTTTGTCCGGTAAACTTTTTGAATGATTTATTAAAATAAGAGAAATTATTGAAACCAGATTCAAAACAAATTTCAGTGATACTTAATTGTTGTTCAGATAAGAGTTTTGAAGCGTGAACTAATCGATACTCATTTACGAACTGCGTAAATGTTTTATTGGTAATTTTTTTAAAATACCTACAGAATGAAGGTACCGTCAAATTTGATAGTTCTGCAATTTCAATCAGTTTTATTTCATCTTTAAAATTCGCCCTAACAAAATTAAAAACCGCATTGATTCTGTCGTTGTCTTTGATATCGGCTGGCATTGTAAAACCTTCTGCATTCAATATTCTAAATTCATCTGTTGTGCTTAGTCCGTTTAAAACCTCTAATAATATGAGTAGGCGTTCAAATTGATTTTTAGTGTCAAGGTTTTCAAGATTATAGCCAAATATTGCCTTAGTTTCGCCATAGAAAACAATTCCTGATTTAGCGATTTCAAAAAGGTTTTGAATTTTTTCCATTTCTGGAATATCAAAAAAATCAGATCCCAAAAAGTCCTTTTTAAATTGAACTACAGTTTCACTTCTATTTCCTGTTAGACTATCAGTAAATCCGCAGTGTGGTAAATTACTGCCTACCAAGATAAGTGTGCCATTTGTGTAATACGATAAATTGCTACCTATTTGCCTTTTGCCAGAGCCCCCGTTAACAAATACTAATTCTATTTCAGGGTGGTAGTGCCATTGTGTGTAGCGATTTACAACACTATTATTAAATTTTTGATAGGTAAAAGAACTTCCAAAGTTAGGTTCAATAGCTTTGAAAGCAGGTTTTTTCAGTAATGATTCATTAGACTTCATACTTCAAAATTACAGTCTCAATAATTTTATATTATATACAAATTTATCTAAAATATGTACAATATTAACCTACGTATATCTTTCAATTACTTGACATGTTAAAATAGTGTATAAATTAGCAAATAGCGTAGTGGTTTACAATTTAACTCTCATGTAGTTTTGTGGTGTCATTAGTTGTAACCTTAAAAATTTTAATCATGAAAAATTCAGCAAAATTAATTGTAGTACTCATTGTATTATTAACGGCATCTGTAAACTTCGCAAAGGAGCCAATTTTAAAAGTAGTAACCGGCCTAGATAAAATTCTTGATATAAAGTTAGATACTGATTCGCATCAAACCAGTTTACAAATTGTAGATATCAACAATGTATTAATCTATTCTGATCGCATTGATTCAAAAAGTATTTATTCTAAAAAATTCAGTTTAGAAAATGTACCATCAGGTACCTATTTTTTAAGTTTTGATGATGTATCAAAAAAGACCGTTTTTACAATTGAGGTTAGCGAAATGGAAATAAAAGTTCTTAATAAAGAAGAAAAACTAAAGCCAGTTTACAACTACAAAAACGGAAAGCTTGTTTTGAATTTTCTAAATCTTAAAAAGAAAGATGTAAAAATAACTATTGTTGATAGTGAAGGAAGAACTGTATTTGAAGAGGTACTTTCAGATGAAAAGCATATTGGTAAAGTTTTCAATTTTACTAAGGCCTATACAGATACGTATACGGTTATTGTAAAGGATGAAAACAATAGATATTTTAAAAATATATTTATAAATTAAGTTGGTTAATTTTAGTTTACAACCTCTGAAGTATAACCTTCAGAGGTTTTTTTATATGTATACATAAGCATACGCCCAATACATTAGTGCGAATTGAAGTGGTATTCTCAGAATTAAAATCCATTTAGGAATACCCACTCCTTCTTTTTTACCTTTGAGCATATAAAAATGTACGAGAAGAAAAATAAACAACATCAAAATAATACCAATTAGTGCTACATTTTTTGTCGAAGGAACGCAAATTGCAAAACCTAAAATAATTTCTGCAGCGCCACTCCAAACCACTAGGGCTTTATGATTAGAAAGATATCGTGGCATAATTCTCAGGTACATTTTTGGTTTTACAAAATGCATGATACCTGCAAAAATGTATATAATAGCCATAACATAAAGATGCCAAGGAAAATTCACAGGCTAGAGAAATTTTTTCATGCGTTCCTTTTTGTATTGCGGAACAGAATCATTTGACATAAAAAGCTCCAAAACAGCTTTGTCTTTTTCTTTGGCGAACATTAGTTCATAAAAT
Organism: uncultured Maribacter sp.; assembly: GCA_964554895.1. GTDB lineage: Bacteria > Bacteroidota > Bacteroidia > Flavobacteriales > Flavobacteriaceae > Maribacter_C. The sequence continues at coordinate 6,107 of CAZKQM010000074.1, forward strand.
TGTTGCGTAGTCAAAGAATTTTTAGACTGCTCTTGTAGTATAAGGGCATCATCAATTTTAACCTCACCCTCTTCTAAGATACGAACATAAGTACCGGGTTTATTGTGTTCAATGAATTGACGAATAACTCTTTTATCATTAAAACGAACTCCTAATTTATAGCAAGGTTCTCGAGGTTGAGAAACTTGTACTAGGGCGGTACCTAGCTTGTAAATATTGCCCACTCGTATTTCAGATTCATCTAAACCTTCAACGGTCAAATTTTCGCCAAACATACCCCAATCCCATTCTAATTCAGGATACAAATTTTGCCAATAAGGGTAATTTTGAGAACCAAATAAGTAACATGCTTTATTAATACCAGCATGATGTATGCGGTCGATTACCGTATCATTAGTAACATCTTGGGCAGTTAAAAAAATTGCTTGTTTAACTGGCTTTTTAAATATACCTGTTTGTTCTTCTTTACCATTCCAAATAAAAGTTCTGGGTTTTCCTAAATTGGTTGAAATTACCTTCATGCCCTAAAAATAGAGAAACCATTCGTAAATAACGAATGGTTTCAGCCAGGGGGTAATTTAAATAAAAAAAATCTAGGGCAATCTTTTATTTGCGTTCCAAAATCATCATTCTCAAAACTTCATCTCCTACATTTTGCATGTCTTTTACAATTTTTTTGTTAGTTGTGTCAATACTGAGTGATTCTCCTTTTGCAAAACGAATTAATACAATCTGCCCGTTTTCCCTTCGTGATAAAAGTAAGCCCTCAGTTAAAAAGTAAAGGAAACCTGAACTATTACAAAGAGTAAACGGTACGCGTTCATGGGGCTGAAGAGTTAGTTCCATGAGTTTCAAAGTTTCATTCTCATAAAGTATACTACCTAACTCTGATGAATGTGTTGATTGCCGTAATTCGGCAATCATTTTTGGCGCCCAAGTTGCAAAATTATTCGCTTCGTTAATAATTGTTGAATACATGTTAAGTTCGCTTAAATTACAAGGGAGGCGTATTTAAACAAATTTTGTAGTGTAAAAGTGCTCTTTAATTTTTAAATAATAAATCAATTCGATACTAAAAAGTTTTGATTTCAGAAATCAGAACTTATTCTAGTCATTTCCGGGTTTAAGCCGGATCTTTTGACCTAATTTTTTGGTATATTTTATTGGAGTTGTACCTGTCTCATTTTTGAAAGCCTTGTAAAAAGCGCTCTTACTATTAAAACCAACCTTATAACCAATTCCTTCCATACTATACTTAATGGATTCCTGGTTATTCAATAATTTCACTGCTTTTTGAATACGAAAATGATTGATATAATTATTGAAATTTTTATTACTAACAGAATTGATAGCCGTAGATATGTGTTTTGGATGAATTTTTAGGTTTTCAGCCAAATCAATAATGGTAAGACTTGATTGCACGTAGAGTTCTGTCCTCAACAGATAGGCATCGATTTTTTTCATCAAATTTTTAGCTTGTTCATTCGCGTCTATTTTTAAATCGGGGGCGTCCGATATTTTGATTTTATCTGTTTCCCGATTACTAAAAATTGAAACCACATTATATTGTTTAATGCCATGAAAGGCTATCCAATAGATAGCGAACAAGTCGAATGTTGAATATAGAATTTTGAAGTAGACGGAGGTTGGGTCAAAGGAATAAAGAAGATGAATGAGAATTGATATAACAAGACTATAAAACAAATAAACGTGTGCCCATTTGAGTTCTTTCTTGATTTGTTGGGTATATGAATTAAGAACAACCTCTTTATGATCACAAAGAATCTTGAGGTTCCAGATACCTATCGCCCATGAATAAAAAATGCCAAGAAAGGTATGAAAAAACTCGTAATTCGGAATTTCAAAAATTGCAAATTTTAAATCACGTGGCAGCGAAAATTGATAAATTTGAATTATAATGCTTATGATTCCAGGTACCAATACCCAATAAGGTGGTTTTATATTTGAAAAAACAGATACTTTGTAGGTGTATATCAAAAAGAGCGGAAAGAGCAGCCATGAAAAATTGAACGGTAAAAGCTTTAGATCATAGAAACTACCTTGCAATATCAAATTATTGGATATATATATAACCAATTTGAGAGAGAAGAAAAGAACATAAAGCCCCAGAAAAAAAGAACTGTGATTCTTCTGATTGAATGTCATCAGAACAATGGCCAAAATCAAACCTTGGATCAGTGCTATTAAATCGAGAAAAATTTGAAAATCAGCAAGCATTTATAGCAGGTATTTACTTGTTACTGGTTTCAAACAAGGGCAAATATTCTTTCAAAGTAAATATCAAGGTTTTTACTTCTCAATTGGGCGAGGCATTACTTCATACGAAGTAGATTCTATAACTTTTGTTTTCTACAAAATAAAATAAATCAAACTTATGATATTCTTAAAAATAGTGATAAACCTTTTGAATAAGTGCAGTATTTATGTTAAAATTTGTGATGCATTTGAATAGTTGCGAATGACGATTCACTTTTTTTGATAATATGGGGTTCTTTTCATTAAAAAGTTTAAAGCAGTGATATAATTGTTTCGAGTAGTTGCCATAAAAGGTATTCTCTTCACATCAACTACTTTGTTACCGTCTTTGTCATAAATTTTAAAAAGTACTTTAGTATTAAATTCATCTTTTGAATAGGTAGATTCACTAGAATAGGTTTTTACTCTTTTTTTCTTAGTATCAACTTTTGTTGTAGTTGACCCTGAATTTGTTGATGTAGTACTTCTATAATCTACTGTAATTTTACCTGTAACTAAAATTCCAGCACCCACAATTTTTGCTATTTCAGCCATATCATAATCACGCATGTCATTGGCTTCAATAATACCAGCCGCTCTTAATCTTTTAGTGGTTATTTCAGTATCTTGATAAGAAATGGTATTTCTTTCGGGTTTACGCATTAAGTTATTATAATAATATTCTTGTGCTTCAAAACCTTCTTCAGGAGTAGAAACTCCGTCAAAGATAAATTCAAAAGGCAAAACTGCACCTTGGGTTTCATTCATTGCCGGATATTCATATGACGCGCTTCTTATTGTATTTTTAGTTATAAGGGTGGCATTTGAAAATTGTTGTTCTCTTCCGCTTTTGAAAATGATTTTTTGCACCGCTGATTTTTCCACTACATTTTCGAGTTCTTCACCCACAAAATGATAGGTAATAGTCTTAGGTTCAACTTTTTTGACAATTACTTCCAATTCTTGACCATCAGCCATGAAAAGTACATCCGAATTTGAAGATTGCGCATTTATTTGGAATGCGAAACTTAAAGCAAATACTATAGAAAGAAAGGCAGTTTTCATCTTTAAAATTGTTTTATTTGTATGAAGTAAAACTACAAATAACCTTTGGTCGACGAAATACCTGATTCTTGGTATTTTTTAGCTTCTGAAGAGAAATAAACAAAAAAAACCGCCCTAATTATCATAATCAGGGCGGTTTTTCACTTTATCATATTCCAGCCTCTATTTTACCATCTCATAACTACGTTTAATGAATTCAGTCAATTCCCAGTATATTTGAAGACTTGATAAATGATGGATGTTTAGAATAAACAATAATTAGTCTATTAATAATGAAGTTCTCTTTAATACCTGCAAAAAAACAATATGTAGAATGGTCTATGCCTAGTAAACTTACGTTTATAAGTGCTTGGATAGCTATAATAAGTTTTCCAATTGTAATTATTTCTTTAATAATTTCCCTTAAAGATAAGGATGAATGGTTTGATAGATATGAGCAGATTGTAAATGAAAGGGCTGAGTGTAGACAGGGCTATAGTAAAACTAAACAGGATTTAGTCGACTGCCAGGAAAATAGGATAACTGATGATGAATTATTCAAAATAGCTAAAATAGTATTAAAACAATCGAATGATTTTATAACAAAGGGTAATGCTGCCTTTCTTTTAAATAAATTTACTGAAGCTGAATTTTGGTATACAAAATCTGCAGAATTAGGTGATGAAATTGGCCAATATTGTGTGGGCATGGTTAATCATTTAGGGTTTAAAGATTACCGTAAGGCTGTAATTTGGTATCAAAAATCTGCAAAAAAAGGATATTTTCTTGCTCAAACTAACTTAGCAACCTTATATGTAGATGGTAATGGGATAAATCAAAATTTTAATGAAGCGGTTTGCTGGTATGAAAAAGCCGCCAATCAAGGAGATGCACTAGCTCAAAGTAATTTGGGTCAATTATATGTTCACGGGAGAGGTGTATATCAGAATTTTGATGAGGGAGCCAAACTCTTTAGGTTGGCTGCAAATCAAGAAAATACTGTTGCTCAATATAACTTAGGGGTTTCCTATCGAAAGGGTAAAGGTGTAAAACAAAATTTTGCCGAGGCAGAAGCTTGGTTTTTAAAGTCTGCAAATAAGGGAGACGTTAAATCGCAATTAGCATTGGCGGATATAAATTATAGGGGTTTAGGTCGAAAAAAAAAGAATTTTGAAGGAGCTAAATTTTGGTTTCAAAAAGCTGCTGAGCAAGGAAGTCCAGTCGGACAATTTAATTTGGCTGTTTTTTATTCGGAAGGAATTGGTGGAGTCAATAAAAATAAAGAAGAGGCTGTAAAATGGCTCCAAAGGTCATCAAAAATGGGGTATTCTGATGCTCAATTTGCGTTGGGAATACATTATTTTACTGGACAAGGCGTGATTAAGAATGAAGCCAAGGCTTTTGAATGGATGAAAAAATCCGCAAATCAAGGCCATCCTGAGGCTCAATTCAACTTAGGTCTTAGTTATAGAAATGGTTTTGGAGTTAAAAAGAATCAAGAAAAAGCACAATATTGGTTCCAAAAATCTGCTAACCAAGGAAATTTAAATGCAATAAAAAAATTACAGTCTATCAAAGAATAACAAAAAAAACCGCCCCAACATTATATGTCAAGGCAGTCTTTAATAAATTTCTAAAGTCTTAAGTCTACTTCACCATCTCATAGCTACGTTTGATGAATTCAGTCAATTCTTCACCTTTGAGTAAACCTTTTGAAAGACGTGCTAAATCAATACTTTGATTAATAAGGCGTTCACGTTTTTTACTTGTTTTGGTATTCAATATTTCACTAACAAGTTCATGGTTGGTATTGACTACCAGATTGTACATTTCTGGCATACCGCCCATACCAAACATACCACCGCCTCCACCAGTTTGCTGCATTTCTTTCATACGGCGCATGAATTCTGGTTCGGTAATGATGAACGGCGATGAGCTACTATCCATAGGCTCAAGTTGAACCGTGTAGTTACTTTTCTCGCCTAATACACTTTCAATATTTGTTTTGACCTTTTCTTTTTCATCATCAGAGAGTTTTGAAATAGCCGTATCTTCTTTTTTGATTAGATTGTCAATATGATCAGCATCAACACGAGCAAAAGAAATCTTTTCTTTTGAAGTTTCTAACTTTTGCAAGAGGTGGCCAATAATGGGCGAATCCATCAATAAAACTTCGTATCCTTTTGCCTTCGCAGCTTCTATATAACTGTGTTGGGCATCTTTATCAGAAGCATACAAAATAACCAACTTGTCATCTTTATCAGTCTGACTAGCTTTAATTTTTTCTTGCAGTTCTTCAAACGTAAAAAAGCTTCCGTCTACCGTTGGGTAAAGTGCAAATTTATCAGCTTTCTCAAAGAATTTTTCTTCGGATAGCATTCCGTATTCGATAACAATTTTAATATCATTCCATTTTGCTTCAAAATCCTCACGACTCTTTTTGAAGAGTGAATTTAATTTATCAGCCACCTTTCTAGTGATATAGGAAGATATCTTCTTTACAGCGCCATCAGCCTGTAAATAGGATCTTGATACGTTTAAGGGAATGTCAGGTGAATCAATTACACCTCTCAACATGGTTAAAAATTCAGGTACAATACCTTCAACATTATCAGTAACAAACACTTGATTTTGATACAGCTGAATTCTATCTTTTTGAATGTTCATATCATTGGTCAGCTTTGGAAAGTATAAAATACCAGTCAAGTTGAACGGATAATCAACATTCAAATGAATATTAAATAAGGGTTCTTCAAATTGCATGGGGTACAATTCACGGTAAAAACCTTTATAGTCTTCCTCTTTTAGATCTTTAGGTTGTTTGGTCCATGCCGGATTCGGATTATTGATAATGTTATCAACCTCTTGTGTAGGTGCAGGATCTTCATCTTTAGCCCCTTCAGGTTTTGGTAAGGTTTCCGTTTTCATTCCGAATTTAATCGGAATAGGCATGAACTTATTATACTTAGTCAAAAGTTCTTTGATACGATTATCTTCTAAGAATTCTTTTGAATCATCAGCCACATGCAAGATGATTTCAGTACCTCGATCTTCTTTCTTCGCTTTTTTAAGTTCAAAATTAGGCGAGCCATCACATGACCAATGGGCAGCTGACTCATCTTTATAACTTTTAGTTATGATTTCAACTTTATCAGCTACCATAAAGGCAGAATAGAATCCTAATCCAAAATGACCAATGATACCAGCATCTTTTGCTCCATCTTCATATTTGTTTAAAAATTCTTCAGCCCCAGAGAAAGCGACCTCATTTATGTAGCTTTTAACCTCTGCTTCTGTCATACCCAAACCTTGGTCAATGATGTGAATTTTTTTGCCTTTTTTATCAACTTTGATTTCAATAATTGGGTTACCATATTCCACTTTGGCTTCGCCAATAGAGGTAAGGTGTTTTAGTTTTAAGGTTGCGTCAGTTGCATTTGAAATTAATTCACGTAAAAAGATTTCGTGATCACTATATAGAAACTTTTTAATCAGCGGAAAAATATTTTCTACTGATACATTGATTTTACCTTTTGCCATAAATACATTGTTTTCTCGTAATTCCTGCCCTTGCCTTGAACCTAGATGTTGCAAAAAGGTTCATTTTAGTAAGGACGGGAATCTTTATTAATTTTTTATTGTCTTTATTTTTGAATAGTACTTTTAACTAGTAGTACCCACTTGACTAGTCAAAAAAAATACCATAATGCAGTTGGGTGACAAACTGACACAATTAATAAGAATAGAAACTTTAACATATTTTTTGTTTAATATATTTTATTAAAAGTTAAACAATTTGTATATTTACATATCTTAAAATTGCTATGAAAAAGTTTTTTTAAAGATAGTTGGTTAATGTATTAAATGCGC
>CAZKQM010000075.1:0-13235 GCA_964554895.1 uncultured Maribacter sp.
ATATCATGTGCCATAATATCTATTCTAAATTCTTTTAATAATTAAACTAGGTAGAAGAAAGTAAATACAAATACCCAAACTAAATCTACAAAGTGCCAATACAACCCTACTTTTTCAACCATTTCATAATGGCCCCGCTTTTCATACGTACCCAAAATCACATTAAAGAAAATGATGATATTGATAATTACTCCTGAAAAAACGTGGAAGCCGTGAAAGCCTGTGATGAAAAAGAAAAAGTCAGCAAATAAACGACTACCGTATTCATTATGTATCAGGTTTGCGCCTTCAACCACTTGTGACGCATCTTTTAACCTTTCTAAAGACTGTTCTCTTGTTAACAAAAGTTTTTCGCCTTGTTTTTCACCTTCTTGAACAATTTGTTCAGTACGAATCAAAATATTAGGATCAGCTTTAAAACCAGCAATCACTTCATTTAAAGAGTGCGATGGAAGTTCTTTACCCTCATAAAACCACACCCCATTTTTACTTTCGTGATTAACGCGTTCACTTTCTATAGTTGTAGCAAAATCACCTATCGCTGCCCTTTCACCAGTATCAGCATTTACAAATTGTAAAATTCTACCTCCTCTTGTTTCAATAGCACCATAATCACCTTTAATAAAGGTTGCCCATTCCCAGGCTTGAGAACCTACGAAAATTGCTCCGCCAATAATCGTTAAAAACATATACCAGATAACGGCATTTTTCTTCATTTTGTGACCTGCATCTACCGCTAATACCATTGTTACCGATGACATAATCAAAATGAATGTCATAAAAGCCACATAAATCATTGGATAATTACCGTGAAAAAACGGAACGTGTGTAAATACCTCATCAGCAATAGGCCAAGTTTCAATGAATTTAAATCTTGAAAAGCCATAAGAAGCCAAAAAGCCAGAAAAAGTTAAGGCATCAGAAACAATGAAAAACCACATCATGAGTTTTCCATAACTGGCGTTTAGTGGTTGGTTACCACCACCCCATACACTTTCTTCTGAATTTGTTGAAACTGTTGAATCCATAAAGTACTTTAAAGTATGATTATAATCGGTGCAAATTTACGTTTCTTTTTTGCTTTACAAAAGCCTAATTGTTATTGAAAACCAATTTTCTTGAGATTTATTTCACAATTAGCATAAACAGAATTAAATACAACCATAAGAATCCTAAAAAATGCCAAAAGGTTTCTGCTAGTGTTACCCCTAAATAGTTTGTAGCTGTATACTTGTTTTTTACATTTCGAAATAAAACTACTCCTAAAGAAATTAAGCCTGCTACCAAGTGAAGAATATGAACACCAGCAATTAAAAAAACAAAAGAAGCCTTGATATTGCTTGTTGGGCCTGTGAAGTTAAAACCACTATCTATCAACTCTTGAAAGCCCAAAAATTGTAGCACAATAAATATGATTCCCAACACTAAGGTTATGAATAGCCAATTTGTACCATTCTTTTTCTGATCTTTTTGTATAGCTTTCTTTGCCAAGAAATACGTGATACTGCTCAAAATAATAACCGCGGTACTAATGAAAAAAAGCTGCGGTAATTCAACTTCTTCAAGCCAATCTTCACGTGATCTACTCACAATATAAGCACTGGTCCAACCAGCAAAACCCATTATTAAACTGCCAATGCCAACCCAAAGCATCATTTTCTTTGACCGTTCAATTTTTTCTTTCTCGCTAAGATGCGTTACGTCCATAGTACTTTTAATTTCTTAATTAATCGCTAATTTTAATCAAATGAATTTATCAATTACATACACTATTTGCATTAAGGTAATGTAACTCACACTTGCTAACATCAACTTTCGAGCGGTACCATTATCACGTTTTTGATATAATTGAAATGCAAAAAACAACATTGCCAGACCCATTAAAAAAACGATACAAGCTGCCGGAATTGACAGCTGTAAACTTCCCGTTATTCCAAAAACAGGAATTACTGAAATTACAATCATCCAAATGCTGTACATAATTATTTGCAGCGCGGTACCACTATCCTTGTTACCCGTGGGCAACATTTTGAATCCGCCTTTTTTATAATCGTCATCGAGCATCCAACCAAGTGCCCAAAAATGTGGGAATTGCCAAAAAAATTGAATCATAAATAAGGTGCCGGGTTCTATTCCAAAATCATTGGTTGCTGCCACCCATCCTAACATAAAGGGAATTGCACCCGGAAAAGCCCCAACAAAAACGGCTAAGGGTGTTTTGGTTTTCAAGGGTGTATATATACTCGTATACAAGAAAATCGAAATAGCGCCAAACATTGCTGTTTGAGCATTCAAAAAATACAGGGCAACAACACCCATAACAGTAAGTACTATTGCAATAGTCATAGCCTTATTAACAGACATTCTACCTGAAGGAATAGGTCTGTTTTTAGTTCTATTCATCAGGGCGTCTAAATCTCTTTCTATAACCTGATTATAGGCATTTGAAGCACCCACCATGCAATAGCCACCAAAAGCCAAAAGAAATAATGAAATACCTTCTACAGGCATAGGTGCTAAAAGATAACCAGCTAATGAAGAGAAAACCACGCTTACAGCAAGTCTTGCTTTAGTAATTTCTTTAAAGTCAGCAAAAATCATCTTAAAAGAAGTATTCTTTGCCGTACTAACTGCCGTTTTCATTTTCTATCGATAAAGGTTAGCAAAGATAACTTGAGAATGCTATTTCTGCAACGAAATAAAGCTATTTATGCTATATTTGAGTCAAACACAAAATACTAGTTATGAAGAGAATCATATATTTTATCGCTCTATTTTCACTCTTAAATATACCCCTGCAAACTTGTGCACAAAATAAAGAAGTAACCATAGTCATCGATTCTCTTTCTGAAGATGTTCATATGTTAACCGGACGTGGTGGAAATATTGGAATTTATATTGGCGAAACCCATGTTTTTATGATTGATGATCAATTTGAAAATTTAAGTGACAAAATAAAAACTGCAATTAGTAGCTTAACTGATAAACCAATAGCCTATTTGTTTAATACGCATATGCACGGAGACCATTCTGGTGGTAATGCTCGATTTAATTCTGAAACGGTTACGCTAGTTGCTCAAGATAACGTTCGTGAACGAATTAAAACTAACCTTAAAAAGAAAGTTGAAGACCAATCGTTAAGTACCGAAGATTATCAAAAAATGCTTCCAGAAGTGACTTTTTCTGAAGACATTACTTTTTACGACGGTACTGAAACTATTATGGGTTTTCATGTACACAATGCTCATACTGATGGCGATGCTATGGTTTATTTCACACAGAATAATGTGTTACACATGGGCGATACCTATTTCTCAGGTCGTTACCCTTATATCGATTTAAAAAGTGGTGGTAGCATTCAAGGGTACATCGATGCGCATAAAAAAGCGCTTATGGTAATCAATGAGGACACCAAAATAATTCCGGGCCATGGTCTCCCCTCTAATTCCAAAGAACTTCAGGTGTACGTTAAAATGCTAGAAGAAATTACTTCAAAAATTCAGAAGGAAATTGATACCGGAGCTTCATTAGAAGAAGTAGAAGCGAATACTTCATTAACACAGACTTATGATAGCGCCTATGGCACTGGCTTTATAAAACCAGAACGATTCAGAAAAATCATCTATACTAGTTTAAAGGTAGAATAAAAAAAATCCCGAGAACACTCGGGATTTTTTAAATTTTATTGTTACTCTTTGATTACTGTAACTTAAAGTTAATAGGAATACTAAAGGGCACCCTTACCGCTCTTCCTCTTTGTTTACCAGGAGTCATTCTTGGTAATTTTCCGATAATACGAGCTGCTTCTTTTTCTAAGTTCTTATCAGGACCACGCATTCTAATATTACCAATGCTACCATCTTTTTGAATGGTAAACATAACACTTACTCTACCTTGAACACCCATTTCTTGGGAAATTTCAGGATAACGGAAGTTTCTACCAATATGCTTTTGAATCATTTTATTAAAACATGCACGCTTATTACTTTCCTTTTCACAACCCGGAAAAACAGGTACGTTTTCAATAACTGCAAAAGGTACGTCTAAGTCTTCATCTATATCTTCAACCTCAACATCATCAACTTCAATTACTTCTTCTTCTTCATCACTTTCGGTTGATTCGATAACCGTTTCTTCAATTTCTTCTTCATCTTCAACAACTTCAATTACCTCTGGCGCTGCTGGAGGAGGAGGAGGAGGAGGTGTCTTGATTTGCTCAGTCATTGGCACTTCTTCATCTAATTCATCATCAACATTGAGTGAGGTATCATAATCTCCGTCATCAGGATGCGTTTTATGCTCTAATGCAAAATACGTTAGTGCCAAAACAGCAAATAAACCGATGACAAAATAGTAAGCACTATTTCTAGATAAATCTGCTCCTGGATTCTTTTTTGGTTCCATAATATAACTTTTAAGTGGATGCTAATTTAATTAATAAATTCAATCGTACAAAATTAATCGCCTTGAAGAATGGTATTAATTATTCCATTTCATTAAGCTTGACTTTTTAAACAGCCAAAATAGAAATAAAGATCCTATGATTGCGCCTATAGAATTGGCGAGCGCATCATACACATCGCCTTTTCTATACACGGTTACCGTATGTTGTAGTATTTCTATCAATATACCGTAAAATACAGTAAACAATGCCATCATAATGATACCTTGTATTACTGAAAATTTTGACTGAAATTTTTCCCGAATAAAAAATACACCTAAAACACAGGCGAGAAAGTAGAATGCAAAATGCACGATTTTGTCAGCTAGTGTAAATTCAATTTTTGGAGCTTCTTTTAAAGGTAGCAGACTTAAGACGGTTACAGCACCCATCCATAGAAAAAAAGAAATCGAAAACTTATGCTTTTTAAGCACCAATCAAAGCCTTATAGTCTACATCACTCATCAAACCATCAACTTGAGAAACATCAGAGATTTTGATTTTAATCATCCACCCATCACCATAAGGATCGGTGTTTACCTTTTCGGGTTCATCTTCAAGGGTTTCATTAAATTCAATGATTTCGCCACTCAATGGCAAAAATAAATCTGAAACTGTTTTGACTGCTTCAACTGTTCCAAAAACTTCTTCTTGATCTAAGGTTTCATCAAGTGTTTCAACCTCAACATAAACTATATCACCTAATTCGCTTTGCGCGAAATCAGTTATACCTACTGTGGCAATATCGCCATCTATTTTAACCCATTCATGGTCTTTTGTATATTGAAGTTCTGCTGGAATATTCATTGGATAAATTTTTTATTCAAACAAATGTAGGGGTTTCCTTGTCAAACTCAAATTGAAAATAAAATATAAATAGATTCCTTTTATAATGCACCTTAAAAAGCGTAGAGCCTAATTTCCGAAGTTGTATTTAAGTGTGAAACCTGAGTTGATTGTTGTTTGCGGAAATGCTGTGGAAACAGCAAATCTTGAGAATGAATGATCATAGAAGAACAAGGCATTCAAGTTTTTGCTTAAGGCATAATCAGCAACAAATTTGAGTGAAAATAAATTTTGCCCAGAGGTAATTTGATTGTTATCTAAATCAAGATTTCTAATAATAGTAATATTATCTCTAAGTGAAATATCTGCCTTTAAATTCAAATCGCCTTTTAAACGTGTTTTCTGCCCACCTATATTCGTTACGAATTTAACGTCTTTAATACGGTAACCCAAACCAACGGTATATTCTTTTCCATTTTGCTCTGTTAGCAAATTATTATCAAAACTTAAAGATAACGTTCTTTCAGTTCTTACCTCAGCAATGACACTGATTGAATTTTTCATTTCAAAATCTACTCGTACGAGAGGATTAAAAGCATCATTCAAAACCACATTATTCAAAATCAAATCAGGCAATAAATCATTATCTGTAACCTCACCTGGATCAATTCTAAATTGACCGTTTTCTTTTTCTAAGTTGGTTTGAAAAGAATTGATGCTGTATGCAGAACGATAGCCATGCGTTAACGAGAAACGTTTAAATTTCTTTTTAAACCATTTGTTCTTCATTAAACCGGTGTACTTTAGATTCCAGTTTGGAATTGGAATATTTCTAAAGGCATCTAAATTCACTCGATTAGCATCTTGCCCTGTATAAGCTGCAAAGAATGCGGGAAGCAATACATCTTGCTGTGTTTTACTATACCTATCAGGAAAAGTATCTGCATCAACTACACCGTTTGACTGATTACCTCTTTCACTTTCAAGTCGGTTTGCAATGGTCAATCGGTTTTGTTTGAACTGTTCAAAATTTGAAGAATTAAATTCATCACTTTTAGTAAAGGCTGTTGCAATCATCATAGTAGAAATACTAAAGCTACCTTGTGTATTGCCCAACAACTGATTGTACCTAAAACCACCTTCAGTAAGGTCTGGCAGCACATTAAAACTCTCTTGGTAACTATTTGAAAAAGTGCGATCTGCTAAAATATCAATGGTCAAATCTTTTACGGGTTGCGCTGTGGCTTGAATACCTAAAACCTTGTTTGTTCTATCTAAATATTGCTCATTAAATTCAGCAAAAGGAGTTAACCAACCTCTTCGCGCCGCCTCAAATCTAACATCGGCTTGGCTTCCGAAAACAAAACCTAAACTAGGTCTTGCTGAACCTATAAATCCAACAGATTGGGTATACCCTGGTAATACCTTACCACTATTTTCATTATAATTAATATTCAGCCTCTTAACCATTGTAATGGCATCAACAAAGATGTTAAAAGCTTTGCTAGTTTTACGTGGTCCTTTTTTCCTTTTTCCTTTACCATCTTCTTCTGGGCTATTGTTCACAGGCGTCGCACCCGCTTTAGTCTTACCATCTTTCTTTTTCAAACCAAGCTTATCATAAAGCTTTTGCATGGTCAAAGAAGCCGTAAGATTGTGGGTGTTCGAATTTTGAACCGTATTAATTTGTGCATTAACATCATTTAAAGCATCTCTAGCCACCGCATTTAGGGCATCTCCACCCCGTTGCCAGTCAAAATTACTAGAATAAGAATACTGGGCATTTATAAAATCTAATACCGGAATTTTACTAAACGGCAACTCGTAGTTCAACTCTAATTGTTGTGCATGTCGGTTGGGTTCACCAAAATCCCAGAAACCATCCCACAAGCCCAAAGTCTCATCTATCAACGAATCTGGATTATTTTCATCTAAAAAATAATTACGGACAATGTTGTTATTACTTGCGGTAAAATTCATTCGTAATGACTTGGTCAAACTATAGTTTACCGCATATTGCCAGTTAAACAAATAATTTCTTTGTTGTAAAGAGGGTAAATCTAAACGATCAACACCTTCTTCTCGAACATCACGAAAACGTTGCGAATTGAATTGACGATTAAAATTCGAATTAACAGAAATGGTGGTGGGTAAAAGATTAAAATTCAATTCTTTTAACCATTGCCAGTACTTACCAGTAAACAATGAATCTTTTTTAGCAAAAGGAGCTACCTCAGCAGGTTTAAAAGCATGATTATACACAAAACCGGTTACTACATTCTGATCTCTTAATTTGGCAATCTCAAAATCACGATGATCAGTCTCATTATAAGAAAAATTAAATGTGAAGTTCTCTATATCGTAAAAGTTAGCTTCAGCTTCTTCACCTCTATCTTTTCGAACCCCAATTAAATTGACGCTTGTTCTTTTTGTATAATCTTCTGCTTGTTCTAAAATTTCATCTTTACCCTCTTGCGAATCTTCTGCATCAATTAAATCTTGTAGTTTTAAATCATCATACACAGGGTCAAACTCTGGAGTAATCAATTGTTCTGAAATGCCATAATTTAAAGGTAATTGAACACCCCATTTTTTTGGTAGCAACTGCCCCACATTTACATTAGTTACTAAATCATAGGCCACGGCATCTTCACGAGCTCGCTCATTAGGCATTTGATTAATGGCTCCAAAACCAGAAGTACTTGTACTACCCGTTGCCGTAATATTGGCAAAATCGGCCATATTAGCATCAATTGCCGCAACAGCAGCCCAACCGCCATTATTGTCTAAACCGGCCAAACGCAATTCATTAAACCATACCTCTCCTCTTCTTGGTATATTATCAATGTTCTTAATACCCACCATCACGCTACGAATACTACCTAAAGAGGGGTTTCCTCGTATTCCTATTCGTGTTGAACCTAAAGCACGAGGGGCAAACTCTGCCACTTCAATTATTTCAGTACCCGATACATCAAAAAATCGAAGTTCATTTAAGGGCGTTACATCAATAGATGCTAAACGTTCAGATTTAACCTTGTTTAAAATAGCCAAAGTAACCTCTAATTCATTATTTTCTGGCCATATTTCAGTTACAGTTGTTGCGCCATGTGAAGTGATTTCAAGCGGAATCTCAATCTGATAGAAATTTTCAGAAAAGTCAGTTCCAATTCGCAAGAATCCTACCAATGGGTTTGCACCTGTAAATTCATTATCTATAATTTCTTCAGCATGCAAGAACATTTTAATTTTCTCATACTGTCTTAAATCAATATTCAAGTTTTTAAATACTCCCCTTGAATCTTCAGGTTCTAAATTATCGACTACAAACGATAGGGCTTGTTCATTTTGTCTGATAATGGTATTATTATTATTCAAGCGTTCTCTTTGTACATCTGGTGGCAAGACATAGGGTATAGGACTGCGATTTGCATTCTCTTCAATATTAACCGCATTCACATCAATAAAAGTCATATCATCTGTTGGATCAGGATCAATTGCTGGATCTTGAAGCGTATTCGTATAGGTACGCCAATCACCACTAACTAGATCAAGGGTTGCAAATCTCAAGACCGTTGGCCCTGAAAACCCTGTCAAATACATTCGCATAAAACTTATCGATCTAAAATCAGTAATACCATTAACTGCATCAGTAAAATCAGTTAAAGGAATTTTAAATTGAATCCAACGCCTATTGATAACTCTTCCGTCAGGCACCTCAAGATCGGGCACTACAGCCGTTTCTAAAACATCAGTTACATAACGATCATTTGTTGTTAAATTTGGTCTGATGGGTATGCGATATTCATAATAGCTATTGATCGTATTCATGGTTAAATCGCGGTCAATATCTTCAACATCAGGTAAGGTGGTTGAACCTCGATTAGTATTAGTAACCGTCACTGGCGAATTACCATCAGGGTTATTAAAATCTCTATAACGCGTTAAAATATCTCCTTCACGATTTAAGTAATACTGATAATTATCTAAGGCAGGGTCATTACCTTGATTTGATGTAAAAATTGCCGCTTCGTCAAGGTCATTTAAACCGTCAAGACCTAAATCTTGTAAGACTCTATTTTCTTCATTGGCATCAAAAGCATACACCAGAGCCTGGGTTGCGGGAACTGCACCCCATGAACTGGGGGAAACAAAATCATTACTATCAAAACCTGGAAGACCATTCTCATACTGCTTTCTGCCGTCTTTTAAGATATCTTCGGAAATATTACCAAAATTCAATACCAATTCTCCGTTCGAATTAGTAATACCATCAACATAAGGATCCAGTACCCAAAATTGTACAAATTCAACATTGGCCTGTTCAAAATTAGTACTACTTAAAGGACGCATGATGCCCCCCCATTTATCATTATTTGATGTTGTATCAAAATTCGGGTTGTCATTATAGGGCCCTTTTTCATCAGGAAAATAGTTGATATTTAAAGTATTTTGAACCTGTGTTTGCCCTTGGGCAACATCTTGTTGAAAAAGGTTACTTATAAATACACGTCTTGTTTCATTGGTTGACATATCGCTATCAGACACTCCGTCAGGTCTCTGATTGGTATAAAATATAGGATCAATGGTATACCATGACATTTTCGCACGCCCATAACCATTCAATAAATTGGCGGGGTCTTCAGGCGAGCTACCACTCAAAATACCCCCAGGCGCAAATTCTAGAGGGGTACTGGCTAATGTCCACCCTAAAGAAGAACGAATATCAATCAATCGTTGTGCACCTTCAAAATCATCTAAAAAGGTAGTAGTTTCCCCTTGAAAATCTGCATTTTTAGGTGAATTTGGTTTTAACCAAGCTATTTCACCGCGAACAGAAATATTTGATGGTACATCAGTATCAATATTTGGTAGTTTATTGGCTAATCTTGTCAAAAACGGTATTTCGGTTGAAAAGTTACCATTCAATCCGAAGATGGTATTATTAACGGGTTCTACTCCGAAATTTGATTTTTGCGTCAATGGGCGTTCATTCAAATTCAGTAAAGTACCCCCCAAAACAAAATTTTCATTGATTTGGTGTTCTACATTAATACCCGTAAAACGTCTTGTTTGTTGACCAAAGACCGCATTGTTTTCTACCGAAATATTAATAGGAACATTTGAATTTTCAAGATTTGGATCTAATATTTGAACGGTACCGGCTGCATAATTCACTGTGTAATCAATACCTTCTTGAAGTGTTCTACCCCCTGCAGTTACTTGCACTGAGCCTCGAGGCACATTAAATGCTCCGATTGGTATACCATTACTTCCTTCTGATTTATAGCGACCTTTTAATAAAAATTTGTTTTTTTCGGGATCCTGTAATGCTGCTGTTTTTGTCAATTCATACATGTCACGAAAAACAAACTTTTGCTGATTTTCATTGTAGGTTTGCTCGTCATCATAATTTTCAACCGATCCTAAAGTATCAAAGATGAATTCGCCAAAAGGTTCAACTTTTGTAAAAATGATTAAACCGTCTTGCGTATTTACAGTTATACCATCGATAAAATCAAAGAAACCATCACCACCTGGTTGCA
Organism: uncultured Maribacter sp.; assembly: GCA_964554895.1. Taxonomy (GTDB): domain Bacteria; phylum Bacteroidota; class Bacteroidia; order Flavobacteriales; family Flavobacteriaceae; genus Maribacter_C. The sequence continues at coordinate 10,774 of CAZKQM010000075.1, forward strand.
CATCGTTATAAGCATTCAATCTATCAAAATTGAATACATCAATTAAAATTCGTTCTTGAAGTTCTTTAGTACCAGCAATTGGTGTAGGAAACTGAGTTACGGGTGTAATGTAGTTTCTTGGGGTAGGATCTGAATATAAAATATTCATTCTAAAATCTTCTTGGCTCAAACGAAAAGCACCAGTTGCGTAGATGTTCTTCATCATCAAATCCCAAATAGGATCTTGCACATTGGTAATATTACTTTTTAATAATTTTAGAATCAGCGTATTGTTTTCAATAATCGGATTTACACCTCCAGAAATTGAGGTTGCTTCTAAACCGCCATTTGCAAATTCACCTACTTGAAACACTTCTCCGTTAATAGTGTATTGAAAAGCAACCCCTAAAACCTCATCATTACTCAATCTTTGATTGAGTGAAATATATCCTAATTGGGTGTTGAAATCATAATCTCTATTCGGTTCTAATTTTCGGGCATTTTCTAAAATGGCATAATCAAATCCTTGATTTACTGGATACCCGGCAACGTTAAAACCAGCTTCAACAGTTGCGATATCGCGTATAGATTCAGTAAGCGCTCCTCCAAATCCGATTAATTCGGGGTCATAATCATTCGCATCGTTTCTTGGTAGATCTAAGCTTGGGTTATTGAAAAAGCCCGCAGGGTCGCCATTATTCAAACCAATTCTTGTTTTATCTTGTACGGCTTCACCTAAATCTTGAATCGCTACAACATTACGTACATTCGTGGTCAGTTGACTTCTATTAGTTACCCAAACTTCTAAACGTGTAATTTGAACTTGACTATTGATGTATGGGTATTGCGACAAAGCCTCATCATAATTATCTCTAAAATATTGCGCTAAAAAGAAATGTTTGTCTTCATCATAATCTAAAGCAGTAATTGAGAAATCATTAACCGTACCACCACCCTGCGCTACAACGGTGTTATTTTGAGACCGTTGTTCAGAAAAAACGGCCGCTACCTTTGTTTTACCAAACTGTAATACTGATTTGACCCCAAAAAGACTTTGAGCTCCGGTTATTAGAGAGCTATTTAAAGGCATGTTAACATTACCCACTTCAATACTTTGAATTATATCATCTTCAGTGGGCGTATAATCTAACTTTACAATATTTTGAAAATCAAATGTAGCTTCGGTATCATAGTTTGCCGTTACCTGTAAACGCTCACCTATTTTACCTAACATACTTAGACTAATTCGCTGGTCAAAATCAAAGGCTAGATTGGTTCTATTTCGAGGCGATAAAGACGGATTATCATTTTTTTGCCAAATAACACCTAAATCCATCGCTACTGAACCCTGCGGTATTACTTCTATAGAATTACCTCCGAAAACGGATTCAAAAAAGTTGTTGTTAATATAAAAATTGGGTAAAAGATTTTTTCGGGCTTCATCACTTCCTTCTTTTTTACCCGAAAAGGCATCAGCTTTTTCTTTGAAATAATCTTTCATTGATTCTTTTTGAATCAAATCAAAATACTGTTCAGGCGTTAAGATGATAGGATACCCAATATTGAATTCGCCGACACTTTCATTATAAATGTAGCGATCAATTTTATGGTCGTAAATGTATTTTGATACAATACTTTCAGGGTTTTCAATAAGAATCTTACCCAAGGCAAAACCTGTTTTAACAGAATCTACCGCTTGCGTTTCTGACTCTACTTCATCAGTTTCTTGACCGTAGCTAGAGGCTACTGAAAACAAGAAAATGGTAAACAGAAAGAAAAGCTTAAATGAAAATTTAAGTATTTGGTTTGCCCCGTTTTTCAAAGTTGTTACAAATTTTTAAGTGCGAGTTTTATAATATTCTCGACACTTATTGAGGGATCTTGTTGCACTACTCGGTCAACAACCTTTTCAGCCTGTCTTCTTGTGTATCCAAGAACCTCTAAAGCAGATAACGCTTCTTCTTTATTTGTATTGTTTGAATTGACCGAAACTTCATCAATATCATGAACTTTTAAAACCTTGTCTTTGAGGTCTAAAATTACACGTTGTGCTGTTTTTGCTCCTATACCCTTGATTCCCTGTATAGTAGGCACATCGCCTAGGGCAATAGCATCTTTTATTTGAGAAGGTGTGAGCGATGATAACATGGTGCGTGCTGTACTTGAACCGATGCCTGAAACTGAAAGTAATAATCTAAAAATTTCTCGTTCTGATTTTTCAGAAAATCCGAAAAGAGTATGCGAATCTTCTTTTACTTGAAGATGGGTAAATAGATTTATATTTTCATCATCTGAAATTTTCGAAAAGGTGTGTAGCGAAATATTCACAAAATAACCAACCCCGCTGCATTCAATAATGACATAGGTAGGATTCTTTTCAACTAATTTTCCTTTAAGATGATGTATCATTTTCTAAGTTCAAGTTAGAATTGGTTATTGGTTATTGGTTATTGGTTATTGGTTATTGGTTATTGGTTATTGGT
>CAZKQM010000076.1:0-13223 GCA_964554895.1 uncultured Maribacter sp.
CCAGTGACCCCCTGCTTGTAAGGCAGGTGCTCTGAACCAACTGAGCTAAGAGCCCCAAAACGGATTGCAAATATAGGATTGTTTTTTCTTTGACCAAAAGAAAAAAATAGAAAAATTACAAGACCTCTGCAACCACAAAAGTACTACCGCCAACAAATATCAAATCTTCTTTAGAAGCTGCCTTTTTTGCTGCTTTTAGAGCGGTTTTAACAGTTTTATATGACCTACCCTTCAAACCAGTTTTGTGAGCAAATTTTTCCAAAATAGTTGTACTAAGCCCTCGTTCTATTTCTGGCTGCGTAAAATAGTAGGTTGCATCTTTAGGAAATAATGGCAAAATACCATCTAAATCTTTGCCTTTTACAAAACCCAAAACAATGTGTAAATCATCATATTCTTGTCTTTTCAATTGACTTAAGACCAAAGACAGCCCTTCTTTATTATGCGCGATATCACAAATTATAATAGGCCTATTTTGAATGATCTGCCAGCGACCCAATAAATTTGTATTGCGAATTACATTGAGCAGTCCTTTTTTAATATGTTTATCAGAAACCTCAAACCCCTGTAGTTGTTTTAGGGTAGTAACAACCCCTTTGATATTCTTCTCTTGATAATCGCCTAATAAATCAGTTATATAGGTACTAGTTTCGACATCTTCTGCGAAAATTATAGGAGAATTATTTTCATGAGCCATCTTTAAAAATACATCATCAGTATCTTTTTGATACTCACTCACCACAACGGGGACATTCTCTTTAATTATTCCTGCTTTTTCTTTTGCAATTTCGTATAAAGATGAACCCAGTATTTCAACATGATCAAGGCCAATATTGGTAATTAATGAAACTTCTGGCGTAATAATATTTGTTGAATCTAATCTACCTCCTAAACCTACTTCAACAATAGCAATATCAACCTTTTGAGTGGCGAAATAATCAAAAGCCAAACCAACAGTCATTTCAAAAAAAGAAAGGTAATGTTTTTCAAAAAATGATTTATTAGTGGAAATAAATTGTACGACTTCCGACTCACTAATTAACTGTGCGTTAATTTTTATACGTTCTCTATAATCCTTTAAATGAGGCGAGGTATATAAACCAACTTTATAGCCTGCTTCCTGTAGAATAGAGGCAAGCATATGACTACTCGAACCCTTACCATTAGTACCGGCTACATGAATACTCTTAAATTTCTTATGCGGATTTTTTAAGTACTTTGAAAACAACTTGATATTGTCAAGTTTCGCATTTAAGGCACTTTTACCTTTTTGTTGATACATTGGAAGTTGACGAAACATCCAATCTAAAGTTTCCTGATAGGTCACTTATTCTCCTAATTTGAAATTGACAACTACAAAACCTATTTGCTGGCTAGGTGCATTTGAATCGAGGTTCCATTTGTGCTTCAAAGCTGTTTTCTTGGCAGGTTCTAACAAACACGGACTATTATTGGTCGTACCCTTAACTCCCGGAGTTGCACGAATCACATTGCCATTTTTATCAACCACAATTTTGACAACTACCCTGCCGGCTTCATTACATTCTTGCTTTACTTTTCCTTTACTCACTAGTGTTCTGCCATTAAGTCCGTATCCTCCTGTACCATTGCCTGAACCCGGACTACCATAATAACTTGTAGCATACGGGTCGCCATCAGGCCCGCCTTTATCACCAGCTTGATTATCATCGCCTTCAGAACCTGATGCATTACCATCAGATTTATTTAAGCCCCCCATCAATTCATCAAGCTCTTTCTTTTTTGCTTCTTGTTCTCTTCTTGCCTTTTCTTCAGCTTCTCTTTTTTGTTGCGCAATTTTAGCTGCTTTAGCCTTTTCTCTTTTTAAGGCATCCTCTTTTCGTTTCTGCTCAGCTAGGGCTGCATCTTCTGCTCTTTTTTTGGCCTCTTGGGCTTTCTTAATTTTTATTACCTCTTCATTTTCTTGCGTTAGAACATTTTCAGAAGGCGTTTCTTTTGCAGATACTTCCTCAGGCACCTCTTCTTGAATTTCTTCAACTTCTTCTTGAACTTCCTGTTTTATAGGTTCAACCGGAGGTGTTTTTAGAGGTTCTGATCTAATTTTCTCTAGAGGCTGCACGCGACCACTACCAAAATTTGTGGTTCCAAAATTAACAGAAATACCATTTTCTTCTGGTGGATCCATATAGGTTAAGCCGATGTAAAAAAGAACAAGTAAGAGTGCACTTAAAACTAAAGTGGTAAGTGTGAAGGATTTTTTCTTGTGTCTCGTGTCTAAAAAGGACATGCTAATTGGGTCGCACAGCCAAAATTACCTTGTAATTATTTCTATTGGCTATGTCCATAACATTAACTGCCTCTTTAATGGCGACGCTTTCTTCTGCCCTTAGAATAATCGTAGGTTTATCTTGCCCTTCAAGTGCTTTTTTTAATTCAATTTCAATGTATTCTCCGTTAATCTGTTCATTATTGACAAAGTATTGAAGATTTTTATCAATACTAACAGAAACGTTTTGCGTGTTTGTTGATTTCCCTTTTGCCTTGGGAAGTAATAAATCTAAAGCGTTTGGTGAATTTGCCGTTAACATGAAAAATATCAACAAAAGAAAAACAATGTCAGTCATTGATGACATGCTGAAATCAGGACTTACCTTATTTCTTCCTTTTAATTTCATCTATTTAGCAATTAAAGGGGTTCGTTTAACAAGTCTAAGAACTCAACCGCATTCGCTTCCATTTTATGAACCACTTTATCAGTTCGGTTAACCAAATGGTTGTATCCGATGTAGGCAACAATACCCACTATTAAACCTGCAACGGTTGTTGTCATTGCCGTATAAATACCTGATGCTAATGATCCCATTTCAGCTTGACCACCACTAGTTGCCATTTGATGAAATGCTAAAATCATACCAATTACGGTGCCTAAGAAACCTATCATTGGCGCCGCACCTGCAACGGTTGCCAAAATACTCACATTTTTTTCTAGCTTATAAACCTCAAGTGTACCGGCATTTTCAATCGCAGTATTGATGTCATCTAAAGGCTTTCCTATTCTTGAAACCCCCTTTGCCGTCAATCTAGCAACCGGAGAATCAGTTTGCGAACAAAGCATTTGAGCCGCTTCCAATTTACCATTGGTAACATGATCACGAATTTGATTCATGAAATTACTATCTATTTTTGAAGCTGCCTTAATGGCTAAAATACGCTCAAAATAGATATAAAGGGCTAGTCCTAACATTAAAAATAAAACTGAAATAATAACAACACTTCCTGTTCCGCCATTGAAAATTAAATCAATAACTGAGAGTGTCTTTTCTTGTGAAAGTGTATCGCCTAATTCAGGGTCTTGAAAGATAATCATGAAAGAATAGTGTTAAGTATTGCCTTTATAACGGTATATTACTAATTAAATTATCTGCTTTATACAAATTGTCGCATTAAAATAAAAGTTATCGCACCAGCCAAAAACCCAACAAAAGCCAACCAGGTTATTTTTTTCAGATACCAGAAAAAATCAATTTTTTCCATTCCCATAGCGACAACACCTGCCGCAGACCCTATGATCAGCATACTTCCTCCTGTACCAGCAGAATATGCAATGAAATGCCAAAGTTGATTATCAATAGCTTCAGAAAACATACCAAGACTGGCAGCAACTAAAGGAACATTGTCAATTACTGCTGAACCTACACCTAAAAGAAGCACCACTAAATCAGATACACGTGTACCCTCTAATTCAGTGCCAATCATTCCTATACTCTCTTGTAACCACGTTGCAAAACCAAATAGCTGACCTAAAGATTCTAATGCCGCCACGGCCATTAATATCCCCAAAAAGAATAAAATACTGGGTAATTCAATTTTAGAAAGAGAGCTATGAACGGGGCTATGATGTGCTGACATATGTTCGCCCGCATCATCATCAAGGCTAGTGATATTAAATTTACTCTTGCTATATATTTCTGCAAAGGTAGCAACCACACCAAGTGCCAACATCATACCTACATAAGGTGGTAAATGGGTTACCGTTTTAAAAATCGGCACAAATACGATTGCGCCTAAACCTAAATACAACATGGTGGCACTAAACTTTCCTCTAGGTTTTTCATTCTCATCACTTACTTCTAAATTTCCTTTAAAAGACGGTAAAAAAGAACTAATAAAAACAGGTACCAACATACACACCAACGACGGAATCAATAAAAATTGTATCAATTTCAAGGTGGTAACTTTATTTCCTATCCAGAGCATTGTTGTCGTTACATCACCAATTGGCGACCAAGCACCACCGGCATTCGCAGCAATAATTATTAAACCCGCATACCATATTCTTACTTCGCGATCTCTCACAATTTTTTGAAGTATTGAAATTAATACAATAGTAGCAGTAAGATTATCTATTATGGCAGATAGAATAAAAGCTAAAAAAGCAAAAATCCATAAAATTTTACTTTTACTTTTCGTCTTAATAAAACCTTTTATGGTTGCAAAACCATCAAAATAGTCAATGATTTCAACAATGGTCATCGCCCCTAAAAGAAATACCAAAATTTCAGCTGTTTTACCCAAATGATGCAATAAAGTTTCTTCCATCAAATGCAGTTTTTCCTCATGAATCAAATCAGGAAAATTTTCAACCAAGGCATGTTTACTTGAATCAAACCACGTAGAAAATCCGTCAATACCTAATGCGATTAATGCCCAACAAACGGCCATCATTACTAGAGCTGGTATCAATTTGTCAATTTTTAAATTGTGTTCTAAAGTAATGGCTAAGTATCCTAAAACAAATACCAATATTATTGCTGATTCCATAAAAAGAGTTTAACTAATTTGTGTGCTATTAAATGTGGCTAATTAATGCTAAGCCTGTATTAAACTTAAAAAAATTGAATCACAAATATAGAGATATTTAAATATGTTGATCATCAATTCAAAAAGTGTCTTAATTTTTAAATGTCATTTTCAACTATAGACTTATCTTTGATATATCACTTTAACTATTCACTATGAATTTTTCACTTTCAGAAGAACATTTAATGATACGCGAAGCGGCAAGAGATTTTGCCCAAAATGAATTGCTTCCTGAAGTAATTGAACGTGATAATGAACAACGATTTCCTACTGAACAAATTAAAAAGTTAGGGGAATTAGGTTTTTTGGGTATGATGGTTGACCCCAAATATAATGGCAGTGGTATGGATACACTTTCATATGTGATAGCCATGGAGGAACTCTCAAAAATTGATGCCTCTGCGTCAGTTGTTGTTTCCGTCAATAATTCTTTAGTATGTTATGGTTTAGAAGCATATGGAAGTGAAGAACAAAAAGAAAGATATTTAAAACGATTGGCTTCGGGTGAAGTTATTGGTGCTTTTTGTCTATCAGAACCAGAAGCAGGCAGTGATGCAACTTCTCAAATAACCACAGCTATTGACAAAGGCGATCATTATATTTTAAATGGAACAAAAAACTGGATCACCAATGGTAATTCAGCCGAAATCTATTTAGTTATTGCACAAACAGACAGAGAAAAAGGTCATAAAGGAATCAACGCTTTAATTGTTGAAAAAGGCACGCCAGGCTTTGAAATCGGCCCTAAAGAAGATAAATTAGGTATTCGCGGAAGCGATACACATTCACTAATTTTTAATGATGTTAAAGTACCAAAGGAAAATAGAATAGGCGAAGATGGATTCGGATTCAAATTTGCAATGAAAACCTTAGCAGGAGGTCGTATAGGAATCGCTGCTCAAGCATTAGGTATTGCTGCTGGAGCTTATGAGCTTGCTTTAAAATATTCAAAAGAGCGTAAAGCCTTTGGAACTGAAATAAGCAACCATCAAGCAATCGCTTTCAAATTAGCTGATATGCATACTCAGATTGAAGCTGCCCGACATTTGGTTTATAAAGCTGCTTGGGACAAAGACCAAGGAAAAAACTATGATTTATCTGGAGCCATGGCCAAGTTATATGCCTCTCAAGTTGCCATGGAAACCACGGTAGAAGCCGTTCAAATACATGGTGGAAACGGATTTGTTAAAGACTATCACGTAGAACGTTTGATGCGCGACGCTAAAATTACTCAAATCTATGAGGGTACTTCTGAAATTCAGAAAATTGTTATTTCTCGAAGTATTTTGAGAGATTAATTCACTTTCATTTTTTTATCTAAAATTTTCTCCGGTCCGATTTTTTTACAAATTGGCATTATTAAAATCTCAAAATTTACGGGGCTAAATTCCATAATTATAGATTTTTTGATCGTTTATTATAAAGGCTGTGTTTTTTGTTGAATTAAGGCCTCATCCTTGCGAATTAACCAACAAAAATGATATTTTTAGAGGCTCGAATTTACCTAAAAGTAATCTCGGGTCTTTAAAAATCAACTTATGGCATTGAAAAAACAAGGCTTATACCTTCCAGAATTTGAACATGATAACTGCGGCGCTGGATTTATATGTAATTTAAAAGGAAAGAAATCAAATGATATCATTCACAAAGCTCTTGAAATTCTTGACAAATTAGAGCACAGAGGAGCAGTAAGTGCGGATGGCAAAACAGGAGACGGAGCCGGAATTCTAATTGACATTCCTCATAATTTTTTTGTGGCAGAGTGTGATTTTGAATTACCAAAACCAGGTCAATATGCCGTAAGTAATGTTTTTCTTCCTCAAAAAGAAAATCAACGCCAATTTTGTATTGAAGTATTTGAAGAAAACATAAAAAAGCAAGGGTTACAACTTTTAGGATGGCGCGATGTACCGGTCAACAAATCAGTTCCGGGTAGAATTGCCATGGAAACTGAGCCTTTTGTTAAACAGCTTTTCATTGCTAAAGAAGATAACACACAACAAGAATTTGATTTCAATCTAAAACTTTTCATAGCAAGAAAAGTTACAGAGCATACCATTATCAATTCTAAGCTTTCAGAAAGTGGTTTTTTCTATGTACCCAGTCTATCAACAAAAATCATCATTTTTAAAGGGCTTTTAATGCCTAAAGATATAAGTCTTTACTACAAAGATTTGATGGATCCAAGAGTAGTAACGAGATTGTCACTAGTTCATCAACGTTTTTCAACCAATACCTTCCCAACTTGGGATTTGGCACAGCCTTTCAGGTATATGTGTCACAACGGAGAAATTAACACCCTTCGTGGTAATGTTTCTCGTATGAAATCACGTGAAGAACTATTAGAAAGTGATTGGTTTGGTCAAGAGATTAAAAATATTATTCCAATCATACTTCCAGGAAAATCTGATTCTGCCACCATGGATATGGTAGTTGAGTTACTTCTAATGACGGGGCGTTCATTACCTGAAGTGATGATGATTTTAGTACCTGAAGCTTGGGAAAAAAACCCTGATATGTCAGAAGCTAAAAGAGCTTTTTATGAATATCATTCTTGTATGATGGAACCATGGGATGGACCGGCTTCTGTACCTTTTACCGATGGAAATTATATTGGTGCGGTTCTAGACAGAAACGGATTGCGGCCTTCTAGATATACAGTTACTAAGGATGACTATGTGATTATGTCATCAGAGGTAGGTGTAGTTGATATTGCTGCTGAAAATGTTGAATTTCACGGAAGATTAGAGCCCGGCAAGATGTTTCTTGTGAATATGGAAGAAGGCAGAATAGTCAATGATCAAGAAATTAAAGAAGAAATTGCCCAAAGACATCCGTATAAAAAATGGCTTGACAACAACCTCGTTCATTTAAAAGACATACCCTATAATGATTGTCCTCTTTTTTTAGGTGAAGCATCTCTTGAAAAAAGAAAAGCAGCTTTCGGTTATACCTTAGAAGATATCAATACCATTATTCTTCCGATGGGAAAAACTGCTAAAGAACCCATTGGTTCTATGGGATCTGACACACCTATTGCGGTTCTTTCTGAAAGACCACAATTAATTTATAATTACTTCAAGCAACTTTTCGCTCAGGTTACCAATCCTCCATTAGACGGAATTCGAGAAGAATTAATCACAGACATTAGTTTGACTTTAGGTAGTGATCAGAATATATTCGATTTCTCAGAATTGCATTGCCGAAAATTAAAAATTCAAAATCCGGTAATCTCAAAAGAAGATTTAGATAAAATTAAAAACTATGATGCGAGTCCTGATTATAAAGTAGTATCAATTCCAACTTTATATGAGATTGAAAGGGGGCACAATGGCCTAGAAGACGCCTTAGCATCTATTTTAAAACAAGCTGTAAAGGCGGTTGATGAAGGAACCAATATCATCATTTTATCAGATAGAAATGTTAGTGAATCTGAAGCTCCAATACCGGCTTTATTGGCATGTTCTTTTGTAAATAGCGGATTGCAAAAATTGGGTAAACGTTCAAAACTTAGTGTCATAATTGAATCAGCTGAACCTAGAGAGGTACATCATTTTGCGCTGTTATTTGGTTTTGGTGCAAGTGCGGTTAACCCATATTTAGTAAATGAAATAATAGCTGAACAAATTGAAGAACTTGACATCACTGAATATACTTTTGATGAAGCCATAAAAAATTATAACAAAGCGGTTGGTAAAGGAATTTTGAAGGTCATGAATAAAATTGGCATTTCAACACTTAACTCTTATCGCGGATCGCAATTATTTGAGTGCATTGGTATCAATTCTAAAGTTGTTGGCAAATATTTTCCATATACCCCTACTAGAATACAAGGAATTGGGTTATATGAAATAGAAAAAGAGATTGCCAAACGACACACAAAAGCTTTTGCTAAAAAAGAGGTTGCTGGTAATTTAGATGTGCCAATGGGTGGTGAATATCGATGGAGAAGAGATGGCGAAAAACACATGTTTAACCCGTTATCAGTTGCAAAACTTCAAAAAGCGGTTCGCAATAATGAGCATGATAGTTACAAAGAGTTTTCTGAAATGGTTAATGAGCAATCTAAAAACTTAATGACCATTAGAGGATTGTTTGAGTTTTCAAATTTTGACCCTATTCCCCTTGAAGAAGTTGAACCATGGACCGAAATTGTAAAGCGTTTCAAAACAGGTGCCATGTCATATGGTTCTATAAGTAAAGAAGCGCATGAAAACCTGGCTATAGCCATGAATAGAATTGGCGGAAAAAGTAATTCTGGTGAAGGTGGCGAAAATGCAGAACGTTTTTACAAGAATGCAACGGGCGATTGGCGAAACAGCGCTATAAAACAAGTAGCTTCTGGCCGTTTTGGTGTTACATCAGACTACTTAACAAACGCTAAAGAAATACAAATTAAAATGGCACAAGGTGCCAAACCAGGTGAGGGTGGTCAATTACCAGGGCCAAAAGTAAACCCGGCAATTGCTAAAACAAGAAATTCAACACCGTATGTAGGTCTCATTTCTCCTCCTCCGCATCATGATATTTATTCTATTGAAGATTTATCGCAGTTGATTTTTGATTTAAAATCAGCCAACCGAGAAGCGCGAATCAATGTGAAATTGGTTTCTGAAATTGGAGTTGGAACGGTCGCCGCAGGAGTCGCAAAGGCAAAAGCTGATGTAGTTTTAGTTTCAGGTTTTGATGGTGGTACAGGTGCTTCGCCATTAACCTCGTTAAAACATGCAGGTCTCCCTTGGGAATTGGGCATTGCTGAAGCCCAACAGACCTTGGTCATGAATGATTTAAGAAATAGAATTGTTTTAGAATGTGACGGACAATTAAAAACAGGTCGTGATGTTGCCGTAGCTTGCTTGCTTGGTGCTGAAGAATTTGGTTTTGCTACAGCGCCCTTGGTCGCTTCAGGCTGTATCATGATGCGCGTATGTCATTTAAATACATGCCCTGTTGGTATCGCAACTCAAAACCCTGAGTTGCGTAAAAAGTTTAAAGGAAAACCTGAACATGTAGTAAACTATATGTATTTCGTTGCTCAAGAACTACGTGAAATAATGGCACAACTAGGTTTTAGAACGTTAAATGAAATGGTAGGTCAGGTTCAAAAATTAGATCGTAAAAAAGCCATTAATCATTATAAAGCACAGGGTATTGATTTAACTCCTATTTTACATCAAGTTGATGTACCTGAGGGTACAAAATTCTACAACACACAAAAACAAGTACATGATGTAGATAAGTCAATTGAATTTGAAATTATTGAAAAGGCTAATCCGTCTTTATTTAGAAAAGAGAGAGCGAGTTTAGATTTCCCGATTTGTAATACAGATAGAGCTGTAGGTGCCATAATCAGTAATGAGATTTCAAAAATTTACGGTGCCCAAGGCCTACCCATTAATACATTACGCTTGAACTTTACCGGTTCTGCAGGGCAAAGTTTTGGGGCATTTGCCACCAGAGGTTTGACCATGACCGTAAATGGTAATACTAATGATTATTTAGGAAAAGGCCTATCTGGTGCAAAACTGGTAATTAAAGTTCCTGAGGGTTCTACAATAATACCAGAAGAAAATGTAATTACGGGTAACGTTACGCTTTATGGGGCAACAGCGGGTAGAGCCTATATTAACGGTAAAGCTGGCGAACGCTTTTGTGTAAGAAACTCCGGTGCAAAAACAGTTGTTGAAGGTATTGGCGATCATGGTTGCGAATATATGACAGGTGGTGTTGCCGTAATTTTAGGAGAAGTAGGACGGAATTTTGGTGCCGGAATGAGTGGCGGAATTGCTTTTGTTTACAATAAAAACAAAAATTTTGAAAAAAATTGCAGTAAAGAAGGGCTGAACTTATTGGCTGTTGAAGAAGATAAAGATATTCAACAACTAAAAGATTTAATTGAAAGTCATTACAATTACACGATGAGTCCGTTAGCCCAACGAATTCTTGAAAACTGGGAATCTTGTTTAAAAGATTTTGTGAAAGTATTCCCTGAGGAATATCGTCAAGCATTGATTCGCTTAGAAGAAGAAAATTTACAGAACGCTTAAGAGTACAACATGGGAAAGATTACAGGATTTTTAGAATTTGATAGAAAAGTAGAAAGTTACACTGAGGTTGAAAAGCGTGTAAAGAATTATAAAGAATTTACAGTTCCTATGAAGGAAAAGGAACTAAAAGACCAAGGTGCTCGATGTATGGACTGCGGCATACCCTTTTGCCATAGTGGTTGCCCATTAGGAAATTTAATTCCTGATTTTAACGATGCCGTTTATAGAGGCAAATGGGAAAAAGCAGCCAGCATTTTGCATTCTACAAATAACTTTCCGGAGTTTACAGGAAGGCTTTGCCCTGCTCCTTGTGAAGAAGCTTGTGTGTTAGGTATAAACGAAGACCCGGTTTCAATTGAAAATATCGAAAAAACTATTGTAGAAACTGCTTTTGAAAAAGGATGGATTGTGGCCCAACCTCCTACCAATAGAACAGACAAAAAAGTTGCGGTCATTGGTTCAGGCCCTGCAGGCCTTGCAACAGCACAACAATTAAATAGAGCAGGGCATACGGTTACTGTTTATGAAAGAGATGAAAAACCTGGAGGGTTATTGCGATACGGAATTCCAGATTTCAAAATGGAAAAACATGTTATTGATCGTAGAATAGAAATATTAGAAGAAGAAGGCATTATTTTTAAATGTAATGTTCATGTGGGTGTTGATGTTAAAGCAAAAAAACTAAAAAGTGAATTTGATGCCATTGTACTTTGTGGCGGAGCAACTATTAGAAGAAATCTACCCATCAAAGGAGCTGATTTGAATGGTGTTGTTCAAGCTATGGATTTTCTTCCGCAAAACAATAGACGTGTAGATGGTGTGAAGAAATTTGAGAATGAAATTTTAGCTACTGATAAAGATGTGATTGTAATTGGTGGTGGTGATACTGGATCTGATTGTATTGGCACGTCAATAAGACAAGGAGCTACATCTGTTTCAAATTTTGAAATTATGCCTATGGCGACTGAAGATCGGCCAGAAGGGCAACCTTGGCCATTTTGGCCTATGCGCTTGCGAACTAGTACTTCGCACAAAGAAGGTGCAGAACGTTTTTTTAGTATATCAACTAAAAAATTTAAAGGTGATAAAAACGGAAACCTCAAAAGCTTAATTACTAGTGAAGTAGAATGGATTAAGCAGCCTGGTCAACGCCCAATTTTAAAAGAAGTTGAAGGCACAGAAAAAGAATGGAAATGTGAATTAGCCTTGTTAGCCATGGGCTTTACAGGTTCAGAAATGACTGTAGCTGAACAATTAGGATTAGAAGCTGATGTAAGAACAAATGTCAAAGCTTCTGAAAATGATTACAAGACCAATGTCTCTGGCGTTTTTGTAGCCGGAGATCAACGTAGAGGACAATCACTAATCGTTTGGGCAATTTCTGAAGGAAGACAAGCGGCACATCATATCGACACGTATTTAATGGGAGAATCTTTTCTACCTTTAAAAGGTGAAGGAGATTTACCGAGGGTTTAGAACCCATATGTAATACTAATTTAAAAAGCCATTTCTTAAGGAGTGGCTTTTTTATTTTACTGAATTTATCGCAAAAAAAAGAGTCCGACACAATTGTATCGGACTCTCGAAGAAGGCGGCGACCCCGCCCATGCTCAAAGCATGTTCGGGCAAGCTACTTAACTTGTAGACAAAAAAAAGAGTCCGACACAAATTGCATCGGACTCTCGAAGAAGGCGGCGACCCCGCCCATGCTCAAAGCATGTTCGGGCAAGCTACTTAACTTGTAGACAAAAAAAAGAGTCCGACACAAATTGCATCGGACTCTCGAAGAAGGCGGCGACCCCGCCCATGCTCAAAGCATGTTCGGGCAAGCTACTTAACTTGTAGACAAAAAAAAGAGTCCGACACAAATTGCATCGGACTCTCGAAGAAGGCGGCGACCTACTCTCCCACTTGGTATAGCAGTACCATCGGCGCTGACGGTCTTAACTTCCCTGTTCGGAATGGTAAGGGGTGTGCCCCGTCGCCATGGCCACCTAAATTTTAAGGTCTCCCTCTTTTATCCCCCTCCTTTGGAGGGGCCAGGGGAGGCCTGACATAATAAAGGGACAGTTTTGAATTTCGTTATTATCAGTGGTCATAGACCATGAATTTTTTAAGCATAAAGTATAGAATATCATAAATACGCTTGCTTTGAAAGGTTGTCTGCCTCTCCCGAAGGAGAGGCGTGACGTTGCGCAAGCTTGACGGGCAATTAGTACCACTCGGCTACATGTATTGCTACACTTCCACCTATGGCCTATCAACGTGGTCATCTCCCACGACCCTTTAAAGAAATCTCATCTTGTGGCTGGTTTCGCGCTTATATGCTTTCAGCGC
>CAZKQM010000077.1:0-13205 GCA_964554895.1 uncultured Maribacter sp.
CTTAAAAATCAATATTAATCTGTAGCCGTATTTTAGGACGTGACATATGAAAAAAAAGGAAAATGGAAGAAAAACACAAATTATTGGGAACTCAGTATGTCGACCTAGATGACGTAAATTCAGAGTTTCTAAAATATGCGCCAGCTTATGCTCGTGGCGAGGCAAGAGAAGCTCTTGGGAAAGTCATTGAACTTCATGCGCAAGGAATAATTAGGAATGGAATTTATTACATAGTTCTTGTCGACCTCGTTGGTTCTACAAAATTTTCCGCAGAAAACGGTAATGCAAAAATGGATGAACGAATCCAGCAATTTGTTACGTACTCTTTTCAAGCACTTAATGCAATCAACATAAAAAATACCTGTATATTCTTAAAAGAGATTGGCGACGCAGTTCTTTTTGTTTTTCAACATTTTCCAGATATTTTAAAATGGAGAAGTGAATTTCAGAAACATCTTGATATCATTAGCTCGCATACAGAACCTTTTGTGCTTAGAACTTGTGTTCATGTTGGAGAAGTAGCGTTAAATGGAGTTAATCCAATTTCATTGGCAATATCTCAAACATTCAAAATGGAAAAATCTGTTAAAGCGGGGGAAATTGGACTAACCGAAACTGCTTATAATATAGCTTGGCCAACAATAAGTCGCGCCTACAGAGGCTTCTCTGAGAATGGAAAAGTGAAACTTGATGGTTATCAAGAACCTGTAAAAATTTACTCCATCGATTTACATGATAGCGATGACCTAGCTAGAATTGTCGAGGAGAATGAAGCAAACGGATAAGCCAGCGCACAACAATGGCTATAATTAATACGGGCTTCGAGTTTTACGCCAAGGTCTGTGTATATTTATGACGTCGCAAAATCTTATGGATTTAGCTTTGGATAAATAAAAGAAAAAGCAAAACCCGCCCGTACCGAAGGGCACGTTCGGGCTGGCAATAAGCTTTAGCTACGTCGGCAGACGGAAACGAAAAGTTTCCTTGTCTCCGCACTACGCCATTTAGCCAGACCGTTGGCAACAATATCACAAAAATTTGGAATTGGTTCAATTTTGGTGTAAATTAGCACCAATTATAATTCTAATGGCTAGACAAAGCATATCGTTTACACAACCAAATGATGAATGGTTAAAGTCACAAGTAGACAATCAAGAATACTCGAGTAAAAGCGAACTTGTTAACGACTTAATTCGTCAGGCAAGAAACCAACAAATCGAAATAGACTGGATTCGAGCTAAGTTGGAAAAATCTGAAAATAACGGATTTACCAATGATAGTAAAGAACAAATCTTAGCGGAATCTAAGTCTAAACTAAATGACTAAATACAGACTGAGTAAATACGTTAAAGATGACCTTATACGTATTCACCACTATGGAATCAAAAAATTCGGGGAACAACAAGCAGACAAACATTTTGAGACATTTTTCGAGTATTTTGATATAATTGCTAAAAGCCCTTATTCATTTGAATCCGTTGAATATATAAAACAAGGTTATCGCCGATGTGTTTGTGGACCTGACAGTATTTACTATAAAATCAGTAATGAAACTGTTGATATTATGGCGATTGTCGGAAAACAGGATTTGAATAGTATTCTCTAAACTAGGTAAAAAAATACTGTTGCCAACACAACCTATCAACAATACGGACTTCGGGTTTTACGCCAAGGTCTGTGTATATTTATAAAGTCGCAAAATCTTTGGCCCCGACGCTTCGGGGTTGCTTCGTGCAAGAAAAGAAAAAACAAAACCCAAAGCTTTTGCTTAGCGCGAGACAGAAAATCCGATGGATTTCCGCCCCGCACTACTCATAGCCGAGACCGTTGTGTGTCATTTAAAAACGAACTCTGAATTGAAAAAACTACTGATAATAGCACTTTGTTCAATTTTAGTTTCTTGCGGAATTAAAAAAAATGAAACGGAATTTGACGAAATAACTATTGACAAAGAATTGAACAGCAATCTGTTTAATTCAACTGAATTTATACTAAATCCTTTGACTTTGAAAACAGAATCTGGATATGACAATGTTCCTGACTCAACTAAATATGCTTTAAAGTCTAATGCAATTGTTAATAATGACAGTTTAAGATTAATGAGATTTACGGAATTAAAACGAATTGACTCTGATACTCTTGAATTGAAAATATTTGAGACTAATCCAACATATAGTCAACATTTGACCATAAAAATAGTTGACAATCAATTTAAATCGGATTTTAATTATTCGATGTCAGGACCACCCATCGATCCAGTAATTAAGGGACTTAAACAGGAATTAATTATAAAATCAATTCCTAAACAAAATGGAGAAATGATTTTTGGTAAATTCTATTTTAAAGGAATTTGTGAGTCGGATTGTAATGGAGAAGTTGAAATCAAAGGCAATTTTAAAGCCGAATTAGAATAAAAAAACGAACACACAACACCGTGTATAATTCATTGCTAGTACTCGCCTACTTACGCAAATCCTCGCGGATTTTCTATTCGGTTTGTATTAGCTAATTTAGTTGCTGAAACACGCAACGAAATCATACACCAGACCGTTACGATACATTTAAGCAACTATGAAAAAGGTAATTTATTTAGTTTTCTTTTTGACAACGCTAAGCATTTACGGCCAAGACTCGGATATTCAGATTCTACAAAAAACCATTACAAAACTAAACGATATTGAAAGTGTTTTCTACACCTCGAATTTTGAAGCAAACGAAAGCAAAGTCACTTATATAAATAGTGAAGATGAAATATTTTTTGACTTTACAGAAAGCTCTCAAAACTCAACTCCTAAGTATTACATAAAAAATAAGGATGCTGAACTAATTTTTAATGGAAAAAACCATATTCAATCTTTGAATAAAGACAAACTGATAGTAACCGGAGGTTCTCGAAATCCCAATAACCCTTTACTATTAACTCTCTACCCTATTAGAAAACTTTTACCCCAATTAATCCATAATAAGAACGTTGAAATAAAAAGAAAGGATGATTTTCTTTTAAATGGACAGGATAATTATGCATTTGAAATCTCATTGAAAAATAGTGTTATTGATTGGGAAAAATTAAGGGTAAATACTTTTGACAAAGCAGATGCTAATTTTAATAAATATTCCTTAATCATAAATAAGTCTGATTATATACCTCGAAAAATCATAATGCCTAATGGCCCTTCTGGAACATTGAGTAGAACTATAGAAAACTTAAATTATAATTACAAAATCGACAATAAAGTATGGACAGGAGCTTTACTTTCGAATGAATATAAAAGGATAACTTTTGAAGGTTACCTCAAGCAAATGCAAGAAAAAATGATTTTAAAGTCAAAAGAGTATATAGCTGAAACGGAAAAACAAAAAATTGGAGAATGGAAGATTCCGAATTTAGAAAATGACAAATTAGTCGACTTCGCGAAATTTAAAGGTAATGTTGTTTTATTAGAATTTTGGTTTAAATTTTGTGGCCCTTGTGTTAAGGCCGTACCTGAACTTAACACATTGAAGGAGAAATACAAAATCAATAAATTTTTGTTGTATGGTGTGGAGTTTAGAGAAGATTTTCCTAAAGAAAACTTACAAGAGTATGTTTCAAAAATAAAGATAAATTATCCTGTATTATATAAAGGAAAAGAACTCGCTAACAAATATTCAGTTCAAGCTGCCCCTACTTTTATGATTATAGATAAAACTGGAAATATTGTTTATTTGGAATCTGGTTTTGACAAAGAAAAGATTGAGCGTGTCATTAAAGATAACCTATAAAAACGTATGGCAACAAAACCTATAAACAATACTGGCTTAGGTTTTAAACGCCAAGGTCTGTGTATATTTGGTATGTCGCATAATCTTTGGCCCCGACGCTTCGGGGTTGCTTCGTGCAAGAAAAAACAAAACCCGCCCGTACCGAACGGCACGTTCGGGCGGGCCAAAAGATTTCGCTTTCTGCGTGGCGGAAAGCAAACGCTAGTTTGCTCCCGTACTGTTCATAGCTAGACCGTTAGCAACAAGGCTGAACAAACTTTTAGAATACAAATATGTTTAGGAATCCATTTAAAGCTAAATCTGCATCAAAATATCCAATCGGATTAGGAGTCCCTATACTACCCAAAAGCATTTATCAAGGAAAACAGCCAATTACAGGAAAAGAATTCAAGGTTTTGGTTAATGAATTTTTTGCTCCAAAAATCAAATCTTTGGGGTTCAAAGGAAGAGATTTTTACTTTTATAGAATCAATGGCACTTTACTGAATCGATTTTCTTTTGGACTTATCAAACTGGAGGAGCAATTCAGATTGACTTGATGGTAAAATTTAATGATATTGACTATCCCAATAGTGATAAAATAACTAAACCATCAGCAATCCGACCCGAAAATGCTGAATTCCTTCGAAGATTATCACCTTTTGATACAATAGAAAATGATATGGCAACTTGGTTTTGGATTTATAAAAAGGAGAGAAAAGAAAACGAAAAATTGATTAACGATATATGGAGTCTATTTCAAACGTGTGGACTTGATTATTTTAAACATTTCGAAAATCACAAGCAATACATTGGAACTATCACGACAAACAACTATCAAAAGTTTCCAGACTTTTATATTCAAAAATTTTTCGGTAGGCGTTTTATCGGAATAGTCTACTTCTTATTTAAATACTGGATTAAATTTGGAGACAATCAAAAAGCACGAGAATTTGCATTAAATGGAATTGAAATATCTGATGGAAAAGCGGATTCGAAATACGAAATTGAGTTTAAGGAATATATAAATGCGCAAAAGCCCAGTTGCTAACAATACCTATAATTAATACGGACTTCGGTCTTTACACCAAGGTCTGTGTATATTTATGATGTCGCTGTAAGCTTCCGTTAATGAAAAACTACTACTGTTTAAAAACCTTAAGCAATACGCTCAATTTTTGCACCAATTGCCTTTAAACGTTGTTCAATATCTTCATACCCACGATCAATCTGTTCGATATTGTGAATAGTCGAAGTCCCTTTTGCAGATAGGGCCGCAATCAATAATGAAACACCCGCACGAATATCTGGCGATGTCATCGTTGTTGCCTTTAAGGTTGATTTAAAATCGTGCCCGATAACGGTCGCTCTATGAGGATCACAAAGAATAATCTTCGCTCCCATATCTAAAAGCTTATCAACAAAGAACAAACGACTTTCAAACATCTTTTGATGAATGACAACCTCGCCCCTAGCCTGTGTTGCCATAACTAAAATAATACTCAATAAATCTGGCGTCATACCGGGCCATGGTGCATCAGCGATGGTTAAAATAGAACCGTCTATGTAGTTTTGAATTTCATACCCATCTGTGTGCGAAGGAATATAAATGTCGTCGCCTTTGCGTTCTAATTGAATTCCTAATTTTCTAAAAACGGCAGGAATTTGTCCTAAATCGTCCCAACTAACATTCTTAATAGTTAACTCACTTTGCGTCATTGCTGCAAGACCGATCCAACTACCAATTTCAATCATATCAGGTAGCATTCTATGCTCAGTACCTCCTAATTCAGCTACCCCCTGAATGGTTAGAAGATTGGATCCAACACCAGAAATTTTCGCGCCCATTCTGTTGAGCATCTTACATAATTGCTGTAAATAAGGCTCGCAAGCAGCGTTATAAATGGTTGTAGTGCCTTCTGCAAGTACAGCCGCCATAACAATATTCGCAGTACCGGTAACTGAAGCTTCATCTAATAACATATAGGTACCAGTAAGCTTATCAGTCTCAACACCGTAAAAATATTCTTCTTTATTATATCTAAAGTTAGCCCCTAGTTTTATAAAACCTTCAAAATGGGTATCAAGTCTGCGTCTTCCTATTTTGTCGCCTCCTGGCTTCGGAATGTATCCTTTACCAAATCTGGCTAATAAAGGCCCAACTAGCATAATCGATCCTCTGAGTCCGCTTCCATCCTTTTTAAATTGAGCCGATTGCAAGTAATCTAAATTAACATTACTGGCCTCAAAACTATAGCTTCCTTTACCTAATTTTTCAACTTTAACTCCTAAGTCTCTCAAAAGTTGAATCAATTTATTGACATCAATGATGTCAGGTATGTTATTGATTGTTACTTTTTTAGCTGTTAATAGCACAGCACAAAGAATTTGTAAGGCTTCATTTTTGGCGCCCTGCGGAGTAATATCACCCGAAAGTTTATGACCGCCTTCTATTTTGAAAGTACCCATGTAATTTGAGGAATTTAATAGCGTTTTTTACCGCGATTATTATTTCGATTATTTTTCTTAGAATTGTTTCTTGGTGATTTGGCTACTCTGTTTTTCAAAAACTGACCGCTATCAGTCAAGGTTTCAGTTTCAATACTTAGATTTATTTGACCATCACTTAATTCAAATAAATGTTTAAATATGGCTTGATCATCAACCGTATCTTTATTCCAATTCAAATAACATTTCTTCATGTGATTTGCGATGGCATATTCGAGCCCATCGCGCATATCACCTTTCTCCCAACCTACAGCAACATCAATCATACGCTTGATATTGTTACCATAAAATCTGTACTTCGGATGATTTTGCGGATATTCTAAAGGATCAGGTCGCTGTTTTAATTCCTCTTTTGAAGTAATCGGAAAAGGCGAATCGACATCTAATTTAAAATCAGACATAATGAACAATTGATCCCAAAGCTTGTGCTGAAAATCTGGCACATCTCTTAAATGAGGTTGTAAATTACCCATAACGCTAATGATTGACTTGGCAATTTTATTGCGCTCTTCACGATCTTCTATTGAAACCGCATGATCAACCATTTTTTGAAAATGTCGCCCGTACTCAGGAATTATTAAATGCGGACGCTCTGTATTGTACTCTAAATGTGGAACTGTTTCCAATGTAAAAAATATTAAGGTGAATTAATGTAAGGAAGTGTTCTTATAACGCTGCCAAATTAGCAAAATTATGCCACAATAACTATTTTATAAAGCGATTACGCCATCTACAAGACCCACAGCTTTATATTTTTCAATAACAGCATCTGGGTTTTTCAGGTTAACCGTGATAGAAATACTGGTATAGGTTCCCTTTTTTGATTGACGAGTTTCTACTACAGCCCCCGTATTATTAAAGATTTCTTCAATTTCTTTTATTTTTGTTGCTTCCGTAGGTACAATAAATTTATACAAATAATCAGCTGGCCATTTAGAGGTTTCTAAGAGCTGACTTTTCAATTTTTTATAAAATTCTTCGGATTTATTGGCGTTCATATAAACACATTTTTCAGCAAAGATAGGACTTCAATATTGATTTTTTTATCCTTAGTGTTTGTTTACTTTTGTGGCATAAGGATACATTTTGAAGACCAAAAAAATCGTCATTACTGGAGGACCTAGTACCGGAAAAACCTCGGTCATTAATGCCTTAGAAAAAAAAGGGCATTATTGTCTTCATGAAGTGATTCGAAATTTCACCTCTTCAGCTCATGAGAAAAGTAATTTCAAAGACTTCAAAAGCAACCCTATTGTTTCAGTTGATGACCCCATGGCTTTTAATCAAAAGGTACTTGATGCGAGGTTAACACAGTACAATGAGGCCCTAAAATCTAATGAAGAATGCGTTTTCTTTGATCGCGGGGTACATGATGTTTTGGCCTATATGCATTGCTTTAAACAAAACTATGGGCAAGACTTTATTACGGCAGCAGAAAACTCAAAATACGATGCTGTTTTTGTGATGCCACCTTGGCTTGAAATTTTTACTAGTGATAGTGAACGTTTTGAAACCTATGAAGAAGGATTAAAAGTACATGAAAGTCTATTAAACACCTATGCTCAATTTGGGTATAACATTGTATTCGTACCCAAAGAATCAGTCGAAAATCGTGTTGCTTTTTTAGTGTCTTATTTAAAAACGATGAAGTGAGTAAAGTGCCAAAAGACATCTTATTTAAATACTGGGGACACAAGCAATTTAGAGGTTCTCAAGAAGGTATTATTGCTTCTATTTTAGAAGAAAGAGATGTTTTGGCCTTATTACCTACTGGAGGCGGAAAATCAGTTTGTTTTCAGGTACCAGCCCTATTAAAAGAGGGTATTTGTATTGTAATTTCCCCTTTAATCGCGCTTATACAAAATCAAGTTGATAGCTTAAAAGAAAAAGGTATCAAAGCCATTGCATTAACAGGTGGCATATCAACTTCTGAGGTTAATGATTTGTTAGATAATTGTATATATGGTAATTACAAATTCGTATACCTTTCACCTGAGCGCCTACAACAGGAAATAGTACAGCAACGCATTCAACAAATGAATGTAAACCTTATTGCTATTGATGAAGCGCATTGTATATCACAATGGGGTCATGACTTCAGACCTGCCTATTTATCATGTTCCAAATTGCGATCCTTATTACCTGAAACACCAGTAATCGCATTAACAGCAACGGCAACACAACAGGTTAGTAAAGACATTGTTGATTGTCTTAAATTTATTAATCCACTTGTAATTAAAGATTCTTTTGCGCGTAAAAATATAGCACTGCAGGTGTATTGGGAAGAAGACAAGAGATATCGTCTTAAAATGCTGTGCGCTAACCTTAAAAAAAGTGTCATTGTATATGTGCGCACTCGTAGACTTACCCAAGAGATAGCCCAATATTTAAATGCGAATGCGATTTCAGCAACCTACTTTCATGGGGGGATTTCAAAAATTGAAAAACAAGAAAAATTGCAATTGTGGCTTAACAGTTCAGTGCAAATTATGGTAGCTACCAATGCCTTTGGTATGGGTATCGATAAAGCTGATGTTGCAATGGTAATTCATTATCAGATTCCTGATTGCATTGAAAATTACTTTCAAGAAGCGGGCCGTGCAGGTAGAAATGGTCATTCTGCTATTGCTGCCTTGCTAACTAATACCGCTGATATCGATAAGCTTAAAAAGCAATTTTTGAGTGTTTTACCAGATACGGCCTATTTGAAAATGGTCTATAATAAACTAAATAATTACTTTCAAATACCGTATGGCGACCGACACGAAGAAAAATTTCAGTTTAAATTTGATGCTTTTTGCCAAACCTACGCCTTAAATTCAATGCTGACCTATAATGCGCTTCGCATTCTAGATCAAAATTCGGTTTTGGCATTGAGTGAAAATTTTTCGAGAAAATCAACCGTTCAATTTATAACTACAAAAGACCAGCTCTATAGCTATTTTGAAAAGAATCAAAATCTCGTTGGTATTGCACAATCGATTTTGAGAACCTATGGGGGTATTTTTGATTTTGAAACTAAAATAAATCTTGCGTTAATCGCAAAAAAGGCTGAAAGTAGTGAGGCGAAGGTTATTAAAGTTTTAGAACAACTTCAAAAAGATGAAGTAATCAAATATGAAGCCCAGCATAATGATTTAGATATCACTTTTTTAGTACCAAGAGAAGATGATGTAACTATTAATGTCTTTGCAAAAAAAGTAAAAGAAAGACATCAACTTAAAAAAGACAACATTGAGCATATGTTAGCCTACGTCAAAAATAAATCTTTATGTAGAAATAAAATTATTCTTGAGTACTTTGGAGAGCAGGTTCATGAAGATTGTGGAATTTGTGATATTTGCCAACTGAAAAAGAGTTCTGCAGAATCACAAGAAACTATTGAAAAAGCAATTTTAGACATCTTGAAAAGTGGCAGTGTGTCATCAAAAGAATTGATTAAAAAGGTAACCTATACAGAAAATGAAGTCTTAAAAACAATTCAACATTTACTCGAAGATGAGAAGATAGGTATTAATGATTGTAATGAATATGTATTAAAATGAGAGATATACGCATTGTTTTTATGGGCACACCTGAATTTGCCGTTGCAAGTTTGGCGGCTATTATTTATGCCAACTATAAAGTGGTTGGTGTCATTACCGCTCCTGATAGGCCCGCAGGTAGAGGTCAACAGCTAAGGCAATCAGCCATTAAAACATTTGCTATAAAAAATGATTTAAAAGTGCTACAACCTACTAACTTAAAGAATACTGATTTTGTAGAAGAACTAAAAGCATTGAAGGCTAATTTACAAATTGTGGTTGCCTTTAGAATGTTACCTAAAGCTGTTTGGAACATGCCTGAATATGGCACTTTTAATCTACATGCATCCTTACTGCCTAATTACCGAGGAGCGGCACCCATTAATTGGGCCATCATGAATGGGGAAAAAGAAACAGGAGTGACCACGTTTTTTATTGATGAAAAAATAGACACGGGCGAAATCATTCTTCAGAAAAAAATCAGTATTGAAAATGACGAAAATGCCGGAAGCCTTCATGATAATTTAATGACTTTAGGAAGTTCTTTAGTCATTGAAACTATCAATTTAATTGCAACCAATAAAGTTGCAACTCAAAAACAAAATGAAATTTCCTCATTGAAATCAGCTTATAAAATTCATAAAGAAACCTGTGAAATAGATTGGAATTCATCAATTGAAACTATCTATAATCATATTCGTGGTCTAAGCCCCTACCCTGCTGCATGGACTACCTTATATAATAAGGATACTAAAACCTTGGTTAAAATTTATAAGGTTAGGAAAGAATTGGCTGAGCATCAATTGAAAAACGGTCATATCATGGCCACTAAAAAAGAAATGAAAGTTGCGGTTCAAAAGGGGTTCATTCATTTACTAGAAATACAGCTGCAAGGCAAGCGAAAAATGAAAACCAATGAGGTATTAAATGGCCTAAAATTGAATAAAATTGCTAAAATGGGCTAAAGTCCCATGTTTATTGGGCTAGAAGAATCTGCTAAATTGCCCCACTTTATCAACAAACACCCTGAGTTATCAACAAAAACGGGTATTTCGAGCGTTTTTGCTTGTCTTACGTTTAAATGCTTCTAAATTTGTTATGAGTTTAAAAACTTTTTAACAACAATTAATTTATTCAATTATGAACAAAACAGAATTAATCGATGCAATGGCAGCAGATGCAGGCATCACGAAAGCAGCAGCAAAGAAATCTTTAGAGTCATTTTTAGGAAACGTTGAAGGTTCTCTTAAAAAAGGTGGAAGAGTTTCTTTAGTAGGATTCGGATCTTGGTCTGTATCTAGAAGAAACGCAAGAGAAGGAAGAAACCCTTCTACAGGAAAAACTATCCAAATTGCAGCTAAAAATGTAGTTAAGTTTAAAGCTGGTACTGATTTAGGTAAAGCCGTAAACTAATTAGTTAGCGCAACTAAATATAATAAAGCATCTGTCAATTGGCAGGTGCTTTTTTATTTTCATGCTTTTTGATGGATTACAAAAATATAATTATCTTAGGGTATGCCCAATGTACCCCCAGAAAAAGGAAAACTTCTTATAGCTGAACCTTCACTCACCGGCGATATCTCATTTAACCGCTCTGTGCTTATCTTGGCTGAACATAATTCAAGGGGTTCAGTGGCCTTCATTCTCAACAAACCCTTAGAATTTAGTGTTCATCAGTTAATTGAAGAAATTAATATTCCGATGAAGGTATTTAACGGGGGACCTGTTGAACAAGACAATCTTTATTTTATTCATAGCATTCCTTATTTAATCAACAATAGCATCGAAATAGCTGATGGTATATTTTGGGGCGGCGATTTTGAAAATGTTGTTTCTTTAATCAATGAAGGAAAAATTACGGAGGATGATATTCGTTTTTTCCTAGGATATTCTGGTTGGTCGTCAAAACAATTCGAAAGTGAGTTAGCCTCTAAATCATGGATTTTGGTTGAGAACGAATACAAAAATGATATCATCAAAGCATCAAAAACAACGCTTTGGAAAGAAAAAATGCAAGAATTAGGTGGCGATTATTTAGTATGGTCTAATGCACCTGAAAATCCTGAATTGAATTAAGAAAGTTTTGCTGCTGCATTCAATTTTTCTAATAGATCAGTGGCAACCGTAGCACTAAATAGTTTCTTTCTGTATTTGGTTATGGGTTGAATTCCGTTTTTTACATTAACTATAAATAATTCATCTGCTTTCTGTAGGTCAAAAGGAGAAATACTTTTTTCATGTATTTCATATACTTCTAATTTGGTACAAATATCAATTATTTTTTTTCTAAGAATGCTGTTTAAACAGCCCTCTTTGAGTGAAGGAGTTGTGATTACATTATGATTTACCATAAAAATAGATCCGTTTAATGCTTCAACCACCATTTTAGATGCATTCAGTAAAAGACAATTCTGATAGCCATTTTCTTGTGCATACACACTACCCACCACATTAATAATTCTATTATTAGTTTGTAAAGTTGCCGTTAAGTCATTGTTTACCAAAAAATCTTTGAATAATTCTATTTCATAGGGTTCATCATTTAGTGAATAAAATGACGATGGAAGCGGACTACTTTCAATTACATAGGCTATGGTATTCGTTTCAGGTAAATAATCGCCGCCAGAATTTCTAAATACCGTGAAACGGACTAAACTTCCGTTTTTATGCTCGTTTTGAGCAGCACAAGTTTTCAATATTTCTTCTTGTAGAAACTCCATAGTAAATTCCATCGGAATCGACATCCGAAGAATACGCATCGAGGCCATCAATTTTAAATAATGGTCTTCCCAAAAAATAATCTTGCTATCAACAACTCTAAACTCTTCAAAAAGCGAGTCTCCAAAACGGATACCTCTATTCTCTTGATTTAAGAATTTTGAATTTGGTTCAAGTAGTTTTCCATTAAAATTAACCATAAAAAAGCCCTGATTTAATCAGGGCTAAAGATAGTTATATTGTATACATTTCTTTACTTAGAACCTAAGACTTGTTTTAGGTCACTAATTTGATTATTCCATAACATTTTTGATTCTTCAATCTCATCTTCCTCAGCAAAATCAGTAATAAATAAAGAAACATCTTTGGTAATCTCATCAACAATAATTCGCATTTCAAAATAAGAGTCGTCTTCGTTATCTTCCCATGCGAATTTTACAAATTCATCACTCTTTCTTTTTAACAACTTGGCATTCTCTTCAGCTCCATCCCAAATAAAAATAAATATTTCGCCACGCGAATTTACGTTATCAGCGAACCACTCAGATAAGCCAGATGGTGTTGACAGGTATTGGTACAACATTTGGGGCGATGATTGTATCACAAACTCCTGTTCAAATTTTATTTTATCACTCATACTCTCAATAGGTTTATTAAAAGCAATATATATATTTATAAATGATAAAAGAAATCAATTTGAAATAATATTTTTAA
>CAZKQM010000078.1:0-12893 GCA_964554895.1 uncultured Maribacter sp.
GAACCCTCGACCTCCACCTTGGCAAGGTGATGCTCTACCCCTGAGCTACTTTCGCATATGGTATTTCAATATCTGCTAGTAGCAGACCCTTTTAAGAACGTGCATTAACAATTAATGCGGTTGCAAATTTAATACAATTCTATAAAATGCAAAGGAAATTCTTTTAAAAAATATAGGATAAAATTAACTGCTCGCCTTCTTATTTTTTGAGAGTAATCGTTTGATTTCATTTAACTTCATAAGGGCCTCAACAGGGGTTAAAGTATTGATGTCAAGATGTATGATTTCTTCTTTTATTTGTTCTAAAAGAGGATCATCAAGATTGAAAAAACTCAATTGCATCTCATTTTGAACTGCTTGCAACTTGTCATTGAGTTCATCATGAGAATGTGATTTTTCAAGTTTTTTCATGATTTTAGTAGCTTTTTGAACTACCGCTTGAGGCATGCCGGCCATTTTAGCCACATGAATACCAAAACTGTGTTTGCTACCACCACCTTCTAATTTTCTTAAAAAAAGCACATTGTCTTTCAATTCTTTAACAGCAACATTGTAATTCTTGATTCTTTCAAAAGTAGTCGTCATTTCATTTAATTCATGATAATGCGTAGCAAATAGTGTTTTTGCACGTGCTGGATGCTCATGTAAGTATTCAGATATCGCCCATGCAATTGAAATGCCATCATAGGTACTTGTACCACGCCCAATTTCATCAAGTAGCACTAAACTGCGTTCTGAAAGATTATTCAATATAGAGGCCGTTTCATTCATTTCAACCATAAAGGTTGATTCGCCCATTGAAATATTGTCGCTTGCACCAACTCGTGTAAATATTTTATCAACGTAACCTATTTTAGCAGATTCTGCAGGTACAAAACTTCCCATTTGTGCTAAGAGAACAATCAAGGCCGTTTGTCTTAAAATTGCGGACTTACCACTCATGTTGGGCCCCGTAATCATGATAATTTGTTGTGAATCTCTATTTAATACTACATCATTTGCAATATAGGCTTCACCTAAGGGTAATTGCTTTTCAATTACTGGGTGTCGCCCATTAATAATTTCAATTGAGGTAGAATCATTGAGATCGGGTTTATTGTAATTATTTTCTTTGGCGAGTTGTGTAAAGCCACAAAGACAATCAAGGCGCGCAATTTGAATAGCATTGTTTTGAACTGGCGTTATATATTCTTGCATCCAAACAATGAGTTGAGAAAATAATTGTTGTTCTAAACTCAAAATGCGTTCTTCAGCACCAAGAATTTTGCCTTCATACTCTTTTAATTCTTCGGTTATATAACGTTCAGCATTAACTAAGGTTTGTTTGCGAATCCACGTTTCAGGCACTTTATCTTTGTGCGTGTTTCGTACTTCAATATAGTATCCAAACACATTATTTGAAGCTATTTTAAGCGAAGTAATACCCGTTTGCTGAGTTTCTCTAGCGAGCATTTTATCAAGGTACTCTTTACCTGAAGTTGCTAGTTCGCGAAGTTCATCAAGCTCATCAGAATATCCGTCAGCAATAGTTTTGCCTTTTGAAATTAACACCGGAGCTTCTTCAAATAAAGTTTCTTTAATTTTATTTCTTAGCAAGTCACAGGAATGCAATTGATCTGAAATAAGAAGCAGGGCATCATTCTTGCTTTCGGCGGTCATTTCTTTTACCGGAACAATGGCCTCAAGCGAATTTTTTAGCTGAATTACTTCTTTAGGGTTAATTTTTCCGGTGGCAACTTTTGAAATCAAACGTTCTAAATCGCCCATCATTTTAATATGATGTTGCAATTTTTGGTGTAATTCTTCTTGATCTGTAAGATGTGAAATGACGGTATGACGCCTTTTTATCTTTTCAATATTCTTAAGGGGTAGCGCGAGCCATCTTTTTAGCATTCGACCACCCATGGGCGATATCGTTTTATCAATAATATCAATAAGGGTAATTGCATTTAAATTGTTTGAATGATAAAGTTCAAGATTTTTGATGGTAAAACGATCCATCCAAATATGCTCTTCTTCGGCAATGCGTTGCAGTACATTAATATGCTGTAATTGACGGTGCTGTGTTTCTGATAAATAATGAAGTACTACGCCTGCTGCAATAATACCATGTTTTAAATGGTCAACGCCAAAACCTTTAAGGGTTTTTGTTTTAAACTGATTGGTTAATGTTTCATGTGCGTAATCTTCTTGAAAAACCCAATCTTCGATATAAAAAGTATGATATGTAGTGCCAAAAACATCAGTGAAGTCTTTTTTATGTGCTTTTGAAACCAAAACCTCATTAGGAGCGAAGTTCTGTAGAAGTTTATCAATTTGCTCTTCATTGCCTTCAGCAGTCAGAAATTCACCAGTAGATATATCAACAAAAGAAACACCTTGAAACGTTCTACCAAAATGAACGGCTGCTAAAAAATTATTTGATTTTGAATTTAGAATATCATCATTCATCGCCACTCCTGGTGTAACCAATTCAGTAACCCCTCTTTTGACAATGGTCTTTGTCATTTTTGGGTCTTCTAACTGGTCACAAATAGCAACACGTTGACCTGCTTTTACCAATTTAGGTAAGTAGGTATTGAGCGAATGATGCGGAAAACCCGCTAATTCAGTTCGATCACCTCCATTATTTCTATGGGTTTGAATAATGCCTAAAATTTTAGAGGCTTTAACGGCATCTTCGCCAAAAGTTTCATAAAAGTCGCCCACACGAAACAATAATAACGCATCAGGATATTTAGTCTTGATGGTGTTGTACTGCTTCATTAAAGGCGTTACCTTTTTGACTTTAGGTTCTTTTTTCAATGAAATTATTTTGCGGGTTTTTAAATCATTTAACCTTAAAAACGAATGTACTATTTTTGTTTTAGCATTAAACCCAATGTTGATATTTTGGGGATAAGTTTTATCCAAACCTTTTTTAAGACATCCTATAAGTTAATGCTTCAATTTTTAAGAAAATCCGTACTATTTAGGTCAAAGTTTCATGCGAAAATTAAAAAACGAAGAATTAGTTCGATTGACTCTTGAAAAATTCAAATCGGCCAAAAAAACACCGCTCGTAATTATTCTAGACAATGTTAGAAGCCTACATAATATTGGTTCTGTATTTAGAACTGCCGATGCTTTTCTTATTGAAAAGATATACCTCTGTGGTATTACGGCTAAACCACCACATAAAGATATTAGAAAAACAGCACTAGGAGCCACTGAGAGTGTGGCTTGGCACTATTCTGAAAATACTTTAGATGTAGTGCGTCAAGTGCAAAAAGAAGGCTACAAAGCCATTGCCATTGAGCAAGCCACCGAAGCAACCATGTTGAATGAATTTGAAATTAGAAAAGAGAATAAGTATGCTTTAATTTTTGGCAACGAAGTAAAAGGAGTCGATCAAGAAGTAGTTAAAAACTGTGATGAGGTTATAGAAATTCCACAATTTGGCACTAAACACTCCTTAAATATTTCAGTTTGTGCAGGAGTGGTAATTTGGAACTTTTGGTCAAAAATTAACTCTTGATGGAATTGCTAACCTAAAAAAACAAAAACCCCATCTAATGATGGGGCTTTCATGTAGTTTGAGTTAGTTCGTTTGCTTTTTAGCATTGCTAAGAAAACAAATCCTTTTCGGTTACGCAACAATTTTCTTAATAAAAACTTAATACTGTATTTTGATTGCAAAATCTGTAATACGTTTTAGAATGGTTTCATAGTCTTCTTTGCGTTCTACAAAATCCAAATTTTCAATATCAATAATTAAGGTGTTTTGTTCTGGGTGGCTTCTAATAAATTCTAAATATCCTTTGTTAATTTTTCCCAAGTATTCAGCTGTGATACGCTGTTCATAGTCGCGTCCGCGTTTTTTGATATTCTCTAATAATTTTGTGGTACTTTGAATGAGATATACATATATTTTTGGCTTTTGAACCTCTTTGTACATTAAATTAAACAGTTTTCTATACAGCGAAAACTCATCCTTTTGAAGGGTAACTTGTGCAAAAATTAGCGATTTATAAATGTCATAATCACTAATCATAAAACTTTTGAAAAGATCATATTGCGAAGTATCATCAATGAATTGCTGATAGCGATCGGCCAAAAAAGACATTTCTAAAGGAAACGCGTAACGCGATTGATCTTCATAAAATTTGGGTAAAAAAGGATTGTCTGCAAAACGTTCTAAAATCAATTTAGCATTGAAATCATTCGCTATTTTCTGAGCTAAGGTGGTTTTGCCAACTCCAATATTTCCTTCGATAGCAATAAAGTTTGTAAAACTAAAAAGTTCAGTTCTATTTTTAAATAGCTCGATATTGGTTTTAGTTAATTTACTTTTGTCTTTACATTCTTGAAGTAAATTTCGAGTATCCTTTTTTAATACTGGATGGTAAAGTTGTGGTCCTAAATCAGCCAAGGGTTGCAAAACAAATTTACGATCTTGCATTTCAGGGTGCGGTATGACTAAAGTTTCACTTGAACTACTAAGACATCCGTAGTAAATAATATCAATATCAATAAATCGCGATTCGTAGCCCGTTGAGTTCTTTTTTTCTCTTCCTAGAACTTGTTCAATTTGCTTTAAATTTTGTAGTAGTTCCTCTGGTTCAAGTGAAGTTTTTAAAGAAATACAAATATTAAAAAAGTCATCAGCTTCAAATCCCCAAGAAATACTTTCATAGACCTTTGATATGGCAAGAACACCGCCAATCTTAGTTTCAATAGAAAATATACTCTCTTGTAGATAAGAGAGCCGATCACCCAAATTTGACCCAATTGAAAGATATACCGTTTCTTGATTTGACATGCGGCCTGAAAAGTAATAAAAAGTCAGATTTAGATGGTTATCTTTGTA
This sequence comes from uncultured Maribacter sp., assembly GCA_964554895.1. Lineage (GTDB taxonomy): Bacteria > Bacteroidota > Bacteroidia > Flavobacteriales > Flavobacteriaceae > Maribacter_C. The sequence goes on from CAZKQM010000078.1 coordinate 4,850, forward strand.
AAAAACTTAGCAATAATTATGACATTTTTCAAGAATCTTCTCGCCGCCATTTTAGGTTGTTTAGTTGCCTTTGGCATTATCTTTTTTATTTTCTTTCTTTTTATGGCACTGATTGGCAGTGGCTCAGATACGGTTGAAGTTAAATCAAAGTCTGTTTTAGAATTACAGTTACAAGCGCCTGTAAGCGATTATGTGGGGGGTAATACTGAAGACCCTTTCGCCATTTTGGTTGATCCTTCATTGGGTTTAGATCAAATTGTAAACGCTATTGAGGTAGCAAAAAACGACCCAAAGATCAAAGGTATTAGTCTTAACAATGTTTTTTCAATTGCAGGTTTTGCGCAAACACAAGAAATAAGAAAAGCGTTGAAAGATTTTAAAGAGAGCGGAAAATTTGTGTATGCCTTCGGCGATTTTTATATGCAGAAGGATTACTATTTGGCCTCAGTTGCAGATTCAATTTTTATTAACCCAGTAGGTTTGATGGATTTTAAGGGATTAGCCTCAGAGGTACTTTTTTATAAAGATCTTCAAGAAAAAACGGGCATTAAAATGGAAGTGATTCGTCACGGAAAATACAAAAGCGCTGTTGAACCCTATTTGTCAAATGAAATGAGTGATGCGAATAGAACGCAAATAAAAGAACTGATAACCTCACTTTGGCAATCTATGGTTACTGATATTGCTGAAGGAAGAAATATGAGTGCCGAAAACATCAATATCATTGCCGATACCTTAGGTGCTAGAAATCCAAAATATGCGGTAAAATCAGGCTTAATTGATGGTGTCGTATTCTTAGATGAGTATGAGAATAAACTAAAAAATGCTACGGGTATCACTGCAGATAAAAAACTGAATACGATTAAATTAGAAGATTATTTCACAAAGTCAAACACCAAAATGAAATCTTCAGGTGCAAATAAGATTGCCGTTATTTATGCCCAAGGCGAAATTTTATATGGTGAAGGATCACCAACTACTATTGGGCAAGGTATTATAAATAAAGCCATCAGAAAGGCAAAAAACGATGATAAGGTAAAGGCCATTGTGTTAAGAGTAAATTCACCAGGTGGTAGCGCACTATCCTCTGATATTATTTGGCGTGAACTTGAAATGGCCAAAAAAGAAAAACCCTTAGTCGTTTCAATGGGTAATGTAGCGGCGTCAGGAGGCTATTATATTGCTGCTGGGGCACACAAAATTTTTGCAGAGCCAACCACAATAACCGGTTCAATAGGTGTCTTTGGTGTGGTGCCAAATATGGCCGAATTGGCAGAAGATATTGGTGTCAATGCGGAACAAGTGGGTACGAATAAAAATTCGGTTGATTACTCTTTATTCGAACCCATGGATGAAACGTTTAGAGCGACAATTCAAGAAGGTATTGAAGAAACGTATACAACCTTTTTATCTAGAGTTAAGGAAGGAAGAAACATGCCAAGTTTAGCCGCTGTTGATAGTTTAGCACAAGGTCGTGTATGGAGTGGTGTAGATGCGAAAAAAATTGGACTAGTTGACGAACTTGGTAATTTAGAAGATGCCATTGCAGCAGCTGCAAAATTGGCTGAAATCGAAAATTTCGGTATCAGAAAGTATCCAAAGTATAAGTCGAGCTTAGAACGTTTTTTTGATGATTTGCCAGGGGCTAGCGCGACTATAAAACAAAACTTAATTGAAGAAGAAATAGGAACTGAAGCTTATTCTATACTTAAAGAAATCAAAACAGCTACTGAGCAAAAAGGAATTCAAGCTAGAATGCCGTTTGCACTTGATATAAAATAGGTAATAAACCCTAACGATAAAAAACTAGCGTATAAGATTTATTTGTACCTAGCTGCCTTGTTCATTACCTCATTGGTAGTGTCGAATTTAATTTTTCCTAAGTTCTTTTATTGGCAGCCTTTTGGAAATATTAAGGTTTTTGGCGCCACTCTTTTTGAAATTTCAGTAGGTATATTACCGTACCCAATTACCTTTTTGATTACTGATTTAATCTCTGAGATTTTTGGCAGAAAGAAAGCAAACCAAGTGGTTACGGCCGGTATTTTTGCTTCCTTTTTTTCGATACTTATTATTCTGGTAGCGACTCAAGTTCCTGCTACCGCAGACTCTGCTATTAATGATGCTACTTTCACTAAGGTTTTTGGTTTATCTCCGCTTGGGGTTTTGGCATCAATGCTAGCGTATTTATCGGCGCAATATGTTGATGTTTCGTTATATCATTACTGGAAGAAATTGACCAAGGGTCGTATGCTGTGGTTACGAAATAATTTTTCTACGTTTTCTTCTCAATTCATAGATACGTTTTCTGTGGTCTTACTGCTATGCGCATTTGGTGTTTTTCCATGTACAAAGTTTTGGGGTTTAGTCGTTAGCGGATTTCTTTTCAAAGTTTTAGTTGCCTTTTTCGACACGCCCTTGTTATACTTTTTTGTTTACCTTTTAAGAAAGCGATTCGGTCTTGAAATAGGCGAAGAAATAAAACTCGATTGATAAAATATTCAGCCCTTCAAAGAGTTATACTTTTGTAAGAAGTTTATCATGGGTAAGAAAGTTTTAAAAATTGTTGGAATTATTTTTCTTTTAATGATTGTAGCTGCCGTGGCTGCCCCTTTTATTCTTGAAGCTAAGATTGGCGACATCCTTAGAAAAAATGTCAATGAAAATATCAACGGAACTTTTGATTTTTCAGATGCTAATCTAAGTCTTATTAAAACATTTCCGAACGCAGAAATAAGTCTTGAAAATGCGGTTTTGATTAATGAGGCTCCTTTTAAAGGCGACACCTTGTTTGCCGCTCAAAATCTTGAAATGACTTTGCCTATGGGCGAATTGTTTAAAGATGAAGAAGAGTCTATTAGTGTTACCAATATCGTTTTAGAACAAGCAACAATTAACGTTCAGGTTAATGAAGATGAAATTGCAAGTTATGAGATTGGCAAAGAATCTGAGACTGAAACTTCAACTGAAGATGCTGACAGTTTTACTTTGGATTTAAAATCGTATGAAATCACAAATTCTAAGGTAATTTATGACGATAGAGCTGCTGCTATACATCTAGAGGTTTCTGATATTCAACATAGCGGTACCGGAGATTTATCAGCCAACACCTCTGAACTAAATACAAGAACAGAAGCTTTAGTGTCTTTTGAATTAGATAGTACTAATTACCTAAACAAGCATAAAATTAAACTTGATGCACTTATTGGTATTGATTTAGAACAAGATAAATACACCTTTTTGAAAAATGAAGCTATTATTAATCAATTGCCTTTGGTTTTTGATGGCTTTGTTAAAGTAAATGAAGACAGCCAAGATGTTGACATACATTTTGTCACGCCTTCGTCAGATTTTAAAAATTTTTTGGCAATCATTCCTGAAGAATATTCAAAAAATATTGAGCACGTACAAACCACCGGAAATTTTGTAGTTGAAGGAAATTTTGATGGGCGCTCAGATGATGAGCACATTCCGGCATTTAATATTAAAATTAATTCTGAAGACGCTTCGTTTAAATATCCTGATTTGCCTAAGTCAGTTCATAATGTAAAAATTGACACCAAAATAATTAATAATACGGGCATTGTTGAAGATACCTATGTTGACATAGATAAGCTATCGTTTATGATTGACAAAGACAAATTCAATTTGATTGCAAAAGCAGAAGAGTTATTGGGTAATACCAAAGTCAATGCGCATGTTGATGCTCTCATGAACTTAGCCAATATTGAAAAGGCCTATCCTGTTCCAGCTGATTTAGATTTAAAAGGTTTTATTGATGCTGATATTACCACAGCCTTTGATATGGCTTCGGTTGAAAATGAGCGCTATGAGCATACGAAAACTTCAGGGCGGTTAAAAATGACCGACTTTGAGTATGCCTCTAGTGAAACACCCAATCCTGTTAAAATTAAGTCTACTTCTTTAACCTTTAACCCGAAAACCGTTAGCTTAAATCAAATTTCTGGCACAACCGGAAAATCTGACTTTAATGCTAAAGGAACCATCAGTAATTTATTAGGCTTTTTATTTAATGACGAAAAAGTTGAAGGTAATTTTAATCTTAAATCAGATGTTTTTGTACTTGAAGATTTTATGGTTGAAGAAGAGGTAGATGAAACTGGAGCTGAAGGCGAAAATCAAGAGCTTGAAGAACAACTTAAAATACCTGCTTTTTTAGATGCAAATTTTAATGTTGATGCTAAAAAAGTCGTCTATGATAATATCACGCTTAAAGACGTTAAAGGAAATTTGAAAATTAAAGATCAAAAGGCCATTTTAAGTGATATGACTTCCTCAATGTTTAATGGCAAAATAGGCTTTAATGGCGAAGTTTCAACCAAATCAGATATGCCTTCATTTGCGATGAAGTTAGGCTTAGATAAATTGAAAATTGGCGAGACTTTTAAAGCATTAGAGCTTTTTGAAACTTTAGCGCCAGCAGCTAAAATATTGAGTGGTAAATTCAATTCTGACATAGAATTGTCTGGTAAATTGACCAAAGATTTTTTACCTGATTTGAATAATCTTTCTGGTAAAGTTGTAGCTGAAATGTTAGCAGTTGATTTAGATGAAAAAAAGGAAGAAGTCATGTCCGCATTGGGTAACAAACTTCAGTTTTTAGATTTAGATAAGTTAAATCTAAAAGGATTGAAAACAGCTTTAAATTTTCAAGACGGTGTGGTGCAAGTAAAACCTTTTACCATTCGTTATGAAGACATTGAAATAAAAGTTGATGGCAGCCATACTTTTGACCACCAATTGCGTTATAAGGCTACCATGAATGTTCCAGCAAAATATTTAGGTAGTGAAGTAAATGACTTAATTGCTAAAATTGATGATAGCTCATTAGAGGGTTTAACCATACCCGTTGAAGCGAATATTGAAGGTAATTATACAAAACCCCAGGTAACAACAGATTTTACTTCGGGTGTAAAAAATCTTACTAAAAAACTGTTTGACATTCAAAAAGAAAAGCTCATCAATAAAGGTAAAGACAAGGCCAAAGATGTATTGAATGATGTTTTAGAGGGAAATTCTAAAGATCAAGATTCTACAGCATCTCAAAATCCGACCAAAGAAACGGTTAAAGATGTTTTAGGCGGAATCATAGGAGGAACCAAAAAAGACACCACTAGTACTATTAAAGACTCCATACCGTCAAAAGCAGATACCGTTCCTACTAAAGTGGAAGATGTTGTGGAAGAAAAAGCAAAAGACATTTTAGGCGGACTCTTTGGTCGTAAAAAGAAAAAGGATTCTGTAGTGAAGGATACCATTCAATAGTTTATTGAATAGAAAGCCCAACATAATACCCCTCATTACTACGTACGTTAAAAACCGTAGCATCTTCAAAAATGAGATATTGACCTTTTATTCCTTTTAAAACACCTTCAAATACAGGTGTCTTATCAAGGTTCAGACTTTTTACTTTTTCAGGATATTGCAGTACCGGAAAATCTAAATGTGTTTCTGTATTTGATTCAATAAAGTATGGTTTTGCTTCCTCTGGTATGTACTGTTTTAAGTTGTTACGGTATTCAATTAAATTTTCATCTGAAACCGAGTTGGTCAACATTTTGCGCCAATTGGTTTTATCACCTACATGATTTTTAAGAGCCACCTCAGTGATGCCTGCCAAATAGCGGTTGGGTACTTCAACTATTTCTATGGCTTCATGAGCCCCTTGATCAATCCAGCGGGTAGGTACTTGTGTTTTGCGTGTAACCCCAACCTTGACGTTACTTGAATTCGCCAAATAAACAATATGCGGTTGCAACTGCACTTTTTTCTCGTATTCTAAATCACGATCTTCTTTGTCTAAATGTGCCGTACTAAGTTCTGGTCTCATGATCCAATCACCCGCCGATGGAATTTCAAAAAAGCAATTTCTGCAAAAACCCTGACGATAAATAGGTCGATCATTCGAACAATTCAAACATTGATGTTTTATAAAAGAAATTTGAAGTTTCTTGTTTAAAGTTTGATTAAGATTTAAAAAGTCATTTTCAAAGACTAAATAATAGTTAATCGGACTCCCATTTTCAGTCTGCATTTTTCGTAAAACCCCTTTGTATTGCATGTTAAAATTTAGAATTTGAAAATGATAGGTATTAAGTTTATTTTAGAGCGCTAAATATACCTATAAATGCCGATACCTCTTTTTAATTCAATAGCTTCTTGGTTGCTGAAAAAACGCTATCATCAGATAGAGCTTTTTTTGAAATACCCCGAAGAGGTTCAAGAAGAGGTGTTAGAGCAGTTACTTGAAATTGCCGAGGATACTGAAATTGGGAGAACCTATGATTTTGGGTCAATTGAAAATTATGACACTTTTAGAGAACGAGTTCCAATTAAATCGTATGAAGAAATAGAACCTCTGATCGAAAGAACGCGTAAGGGCGAACAAAACCTATTTTGGCCAACCACCATACAATCTTTTGCAAAGAGTAGTGGTACCACAAATGCAAAAAGTAAATTTATACCCGTAAGTGCTGAAGCCTTAGAAGATTGCCATTACAAATCAGGAAAAGATTTATTATGTCTTTATCTTAATAATAATGAGAATTCTCAATTGTTTACGGGTAAAAGTATGCGCTTAGGGGGTAGCAAAGAATTATATGAAGAAAACGGCTCTGTATTCGGCGATTTATCGGCCATTTTGATAGATAATATGCCGCTTTGGGCTGAATTTAGTAGTACACCTAGTAATAAGGTTTCTTTAATGCCTGAATGGGAAAGTAAGCTGCATGCCATCATCAAAGAAACAACGCAAGAGAATGTAACCAGTTTAGCAGGTGTACCCTCATGGATGCTGGTGCTTTTAAATAAGGTGCTTGAAGAAACAGGTAAAAATCATCTTTTTCAAGTATGGGAAAATCTAGAGGTTTATTTTCATGGTGGGGTAAGTTTCAATCCCTATAAAGAGCAATATCAAAAATTATTACCGCGCAAAAGTTTTAAGTATTATGAAATTTATAATGCTTCAGAAGGATTTTTTGCCATTCAAGATCGTAATAACGCAGATGATTTATTACTAATGTTAGATTACGGTATTTTTTATGAATTTATTCCGATGGATGTTTATGGCGAAGAACAAGAAAAGGCCATTCCTCTTTGGCAGGTTGAAATAGGGGTTAATTACGCTATAATTATAACCACCAATTCAGGACTTTGGCGATATAAAATAGGCGATACGGTTAGATTTACTTCACTCAACCCGTATCGAATTAAAGTAACTGGCCGTACCAAACATCATATTAATGTTTTTGGCGAGGAGTTAATTATTGAGAACGCTGAAGAGGCACTGAAAAGCGTTTGTAATAAAACCGGAGCTCAAATAAAAGACTATACTGCAGGACCTATTTTTATGTCTGATAAAGAAAAAGGAGCCCACGAATGGATTATTGAATTCAGAAAACCACCCGAAGAAATTGACTATTTCGTTGAATTTCTTGATAATGCCCTAAAATCATTGAATTCAGATTATGAAGCCAAACGCTACAACAATATCACATTGAAAATGCCCAAAGTACATGTGGCTCGTGAGAATCTTTTCTATGATTGGCTGAAGCATAATGATAAATTAGGTGGGCAGCATAAGATTCCGCGTTTATCAAATAAGCGCGCCTATATTGAAGAACTATTAAAAATGAATGCGTAATGATTACGGCCGTGTTCAACTTCTTAATGATTGCTGGGGTTGTGCAGGGTTTTATATTTAATGCATTAACCTTTTTCTCAAGAAAGAAAATTGAATACCCCGTTCTTTTCTTAAATCTCTTTGTTTTATTTCTTTCACTAAATAATTTACAGTCATGGTTGATTGATAAGGGTTTTGTTGCTTTTAGTTATTATACCATTCCTTTTTACGTGCTTTTAGCGCCCATGTTTCATGCCTTTTTAGTCCATTATTTAGGTATTGAAAATAAGAGAAGTCCCTTTTTTAAAATGACAGCTATCGTATTTATTCTTGAATTGATAGCGAGAGCCGTAGTGGTATATCAAATAAATACAGGGGTTTTAAATGAAGAAAATATGGTGT
>CAZKQM010000079.1:0-12596 GCA_964554895.1 uncultured Maribacter sp.
ATCAAATCGACTTTCACGATATCTTGACGACCACATCAAAAGTCTACCATCAGGTAGATTTGCAGCGGCCGCTGGAACTAAGTTTAACTGAACAGGATCGCTCCATTGACCCACTTCTTGTGGGTTTTGGGCCATCATATTTAAACAAAATAATAAAGAAAGAGTAGTTGTAAGTACTGCGTAGTTTTTTTTCATATAGCTAATAACCAAGAAATTGCCTTAATTGTGACAAAAGAAATAATATGAATAGGGTACTAAGAATGAAATAGCTGAAACGATGATTTATTCGATAAACTGCACCCTAAATGAAAAGTCTTTCTGTTTTATAAAAAGAAATATTGAGACAAGAATAGTTTCAAAAAAATATGTGCTTCAGCAATATTTCTGGTTCATTTGTTTATTTGACCAAGTAGGTTGTTATGCTATGAGCAGTCTTATGCTTATATTGTCATTCTTAGACGTTAAGGAAAATTAAATTTCAAAAAAAGATACACTAAAAGAAGCACCGTTTTTGCCTTAAAAAAGCAATAAAATAGGCTTTTTTTAGTTTTGCTAACGAACCTTTTGCCCGTATTTTGTTGGCTTGACCATATAACCATGATTGCAAGAATTACAGGTTTTCTGATAGATAACAAGATTCTAACATTATTAGGGCTGTTGGTTGTACTTGCAATTGGTATTCGCACCGCTCCTTTCGACTTTGGTATCGACTTCATACCAAAGAGCCCTTTAGCTATTGATGCAATACCCAATATCGGAGAAAATCAACAAATTGTTTTTACTGAATGGAATGGTCAATCGCCTCAAGATATCGAGGATCAAATTACGTATCCGTTAACCTCTAATTTATTAGGCATACCTGGGGTTAAATCGATTCGGAGTAATTCAATGTTCGGATTTTCAAGTATCTATATCATATTTGAAGACGATGTTGAATTTTACTGGTCAAGGGCAAGGGTTCTAGAAAAACTAAATTCACTATCGCAGCAGCTTCTACCAGAAGGAGCACATCCAAAACTTGGACCTGATGCAACCGCATTGGGGCAACTTTATTGGTACACTTTAGAAGGGCGTGACAGCCTAGGCAATGTTACCGGTGGATGGGATCTACAAGAGCTCAGAAGCATTCAAGACTTCTATGTAAAAAATGCGCTCTCTGCCACGCATGGGGTAGCCGAAGTAGCCTCTGTAGGTGGTTTTGTGAAAGAATATCAAATTGATGTAAAGCCTGAATTACTCAAACAATACGGCATTTCATTGCACCAAGTAGTAAATGCCATCAAAAGCACGAATAGAGATGTTGGTGCCCAAACATTAGAAATTAATCAAGCCGAGTATTTTGTCAGAGGCTTAGGGTACATAAAATCTACTGATGATATTAAGCGAACCAGCATAATTGCTAATAACAATACCCCAATAACGGTTGGAGAAATTGCACACGTTAGTATGGGACCAGCTGAACGTCGGGGAATTTTAGATAAAGGCGGTGCTGAGGTAGTTGGTGGAGTGGTTACCGCCCGCTTTGGTGCCAACCCTATGAAGGTTATTGAAAATCTTCAAGAATCTATAGCGCAAACGAGTATTGGTTTGCCCAAAAAAATTCTCAAAGATGGTAGAAGCTCGCAACTTACTATTGTTCCTTTTTACGATCGTTCTGAACTAATACATGAATCTTTAAACACCCTAGGAAATGCTTTAGCCTATGAAATTTTGATTGCAATTATTGTGGTTTTAATCATGCTCAGAAGCCTAAAAGTATCTTTTCTTGTTTCAGGGCTCATGCCTTTGGCTGTTTTGATGGTATTTATAGCCATGAAATTTTTTGAAATTGATGCCAATATTGTAGCCCTTTCTGGTATTGCAATTGCCATTGGTACGGTTGTGGACTTGGGTATTATTCTTTCAGAAAATATTGTCAGGCATCTACAGGAATTTCCTGAAAAACAGTTAAAAGCAAATATCAAAAACGCATCTAAAGAAGTTTCGGGGGCGATTCTAACCGCCGGTTTTACCACTATTTTGAGTTTTATTCCGGTATTTACATTAACGGGCGCTGAAGGAAAGTTATTCTTTCCTTTGGCTTTTACAAAAACTGTGGCCCTCATTGCTTCTATTGGGTTAACCCTATTTGCAATACCTTCGCTTGCTGTAATTTTATTTAATCGTAAACCTCTATTAAAATCAATACCTTTTTTTGGTGCAATAGGCATTATTTTTCTAGGGATTTTATTTTGTTTTTACGGTTTGTATATTGGTATCTTTTTAGTATTACTTGGCTTAGTACAACTACTTTTTCTGTATCAAAAAATAGATGCTAAGCAGAAAAAATGGTTGACCTTGTTTTTAGCATTGAGTGCTATAGTTTTCTTGTTAACCTATCACTGGCAGCCCTTGGGTATTGGCAGTCATTGGCTGATTAATGGCCTATTTATCATCTTACTTTTAGTTCTTGTGCTACTTCCTCTGCACTACTTTATGAAACACTATGAAAATATACTTCATTGGGTGCTGCACAATAAATTGAAGAGTATTGCTGCTCCAATTTTGTTTGTCATTTTTGGTATTTCAATTTTAGTATCATTAGGCAAAGAGTTTATGCCCACTTTAGATGAAGGCGATTTTGTACTAATGCCTACATCGCTTCCGCAGGCGGGGGTTGCGCAAAATTCTAAAATTCTTAAAAAGCTAGACCTTGCCGTGGCTTCGTTACCCGAAGTTGAATATGTGGTTGGAAAAGCTGGTCGTGTAGAGTCTGCCCTTGATCCGGCACCCCTTTCTATGTATGAAAACTTAATTTCTTATAAGACAGAATACATTCTAAACCAAGAAGGAAGTCCAAGGCGTTTTCAAACAAATGAGGAAGGTAAATTTAAGTTACGTTCTGGCGGTTTTATTGCCTCAGGAAATCAAGTTAAACCAAATCAACTGGTTCCTGATAATGAAGGAAAGTATTATAGAAATTGGAGATCACATATTAAAAACGAGGGAGACATTTGGAATGAGATTGCAGAAAGTACCAGATTACCTGGTGTTACATCAGCACCTCGATTACAACCAATTGAAACAAGATTGGTCATGTTACAAACTGGTATGCGATCTAATCTTGGAATTAAAGTAAAAGGTCAAAATTTAGAATCTCTAGAAGCCTTTTCACTGCGATTAGAAGAAGAAGTCAAAAAAATAGATGGTATTCGCAAATCATCAGTATTTGCAGACAGAATAGTAGGTAAACCATATCTATTGATTGCTATTGACCGAAATAAAATTGCAAGGTACGGCCTGCGTATTGAAGCCATACAGCAAACCTTAGAGGTTGCTATTGGTGGAAAAATTCTAGGGCAAAGTATTGAAGGTAGAGAGCGCTATGCCATACGTATTCGTTACCCTCGTGAATTACGAGATACCCCAGAAGCTGTAAAAAACATTTATGTTGATTTGCCTGAAGGTGGAACCCTACCCTTATCAGAATTTGTTGACATAAGTTATAAGCAAGGCCCTCAAAGCATTAAGAGTGAAGATGGTTTTTTGGTAAGCTATGTGATTTTCGATAAGGTCAATACTATTTCAGAGGTAGACATTGTTGAAAATATAGAAAAAGTACTCGCTAAAAAAATTGAGTCGAGAGAGCTTATTGTACCTCAAGGTGTGAACTACTCTTTTAGCGGCACTTTTGAAAATCATCTTCATGCACAAAAAACCCTAGGTATTGTAATTCCTTTGGTGCTCATAATTATTCTATTGTTGTTATATGTTCAATTCCGTTCGCTATCTGTTTCTTTAATGGTATTTTCTGGTATTGCCGTTGCTTTTTCAGGTGGGTTTATCATGATATGGTTATATGGGCAACCCTGGTTTATGAATTTGGATTTAGGATTTGGAAATTTTAGAGAACTCTTTAACATGCAAACCATTCATCTAAGTGTGGCAGTATGGGTTGGTTTTATTGCGTTATTTGGTATCGCTACAGACGATGGAGTAGTGATGGCGACTTACCTCAATCAATCATTTAAAGATCGTAAAATAGATGATGTTTCAGCAATTAGAACGGCAGTTATTCAAGCCGGTAAAAAAAGAATAAGACCTTGTTTAATAACTACGGCAACCACCCTTTTAGCCCTTTTGCCTATTTTAATGGCTACCGGAAAAGGCAGTAATATCATGATTCCGATGGCAGTTCCGGCCTTTGGAGGGATGTTAATGGCATTAATTACGCTATTCGTCGTGCCTTTGCTCTTTTGTTGGAAAAAAGAAATAATTTTGAAAAAGCAATCTGCTAAGTACTAAAAATTATGATTAAGAAATGGGGCATTTACTTTATTTTGATTCTCGCCGGGCTCCTACTTGGATATCTTTTTTTTGGATTAAACAAAACCTCTAAATCATCAAATGATGATGTCGCTATTGAAGTTGAATCTGGAAGATGGACTTGCGCTATGCATCCTAATGTAGATGGCAAAGAACATGAAACTTGTCCGTTATGCGCTATGGACTTGGTTTGGCATACTAACAATTCAAAAGCATTGACCACAAATCAAATTAAAATGAGTGCAGATGCCGCTGCGCTGGCCAACATTCAAACAACATTAGTGGGTGCAACAGATGCTGAAGGTATTTCATTATATTTATCTGGAACCGTTACCACCAATAAAAAGACAGATGCCATACAAACCATACTTTTTGACGGAAGGGTAGATGCACTTTACCCAAATTATGTTGGTAAAAGAGTTCGAAGTGGTCAAGAAATTGGGAAAGTCTATTCCCCAGAATTGTATTTGGCTCAAGACAAGTTATTAACCTCACTGTCCTATAAAGAATCACACCAAAGCTTGTATGAAACTGCTCGAAATACTTTGGGTATGTGGAAAATGACCGATAACCAAATAGATGAAATGATTGCCTATGGCAAGCCTATGGTAAACTTTCCGCTTTATGCTGACGTAACAGGAACGGTTACAGAGGTATTGGCGACCGAAGGAAATTTTTATAAACAAGGTGACCCATTGTACAAGGTTTCTGATCTAAGTTGGGTTTGGGTAGTTTTAGACGCTTACGAAGAACAGCTACAATTATTAAAAGTGGGGCAAGAAGTAGCATTACAATTTTCAGCATTACCCAATGAGGTGAAAATAGCAAAGGTATCTTTTGTAGAACCCGTATTACAAAAAGATAAGCGCACGGTTGCTGTGCGTGTTCTTGTACAAAACGACAAGGGTAAATTAAAACCTGGCATGTTTGCAGAAGCGCAAATAAAGGCTGTTAGTGAACAGAAAAATATTTTATCTATTCCGAAATCAGCCGTTCTTTGGACAGGAAAACGTTCTATCGTCTATAAAAAGTCGCATCCTGAAAATTCAGTATTTGAATTGGTTGAGGTAGAACTGGGACAAAGTTTTACGACTAGCTATGAAGTGCTTTCAGGACTTTCTATTAACGACCAAATTGTTACTCATGGGGCATTTACCATTGATGCTTCGGCACAGCTAATGGGAAAAAACTCAATGATGAATCGAGCTAATACAGAAGATTTTTCTTCGCATTCAGAGCAATTATCAACTGCTGAAACTAGCGCTCTTACACCTTTAGCCATTGATATGAGTACAGGTCAAGAACAAATACTGCAAGCTTATTTTGAACTTAAAGATGCTTTAGTTGCTTCAGATTTTAAGGTAGCACATCAACAAACCATTCAGCTCAATAAAATTTTAGAGGTAGCACTTAAAAACAAAACTGTTAACACTACATCATATGGTAAAGTCCATAAAAAATTGCAAGCCTTAAACAATGCTTCAAATATGGCAACATTAAGAAAAGAATTCAAACTATTCTCTCTTGATATGATTTCGACAACCAGAGCTTCTAAAAACCTACCAAAAACGGTTTACGTTCAATTTTGTCCTATGGCAGATGACGGTAAGGGAGCTAACTGGCTTAGTCTTACTAAAGAGATTGAAAACCCATACTTTGGAGAAAGTATGTTGCGTTGTGGTGTGATTAAAGAAGAATTCAATTAGAAGTTATCTCAAGACAAAAATATTACGAGCTAAATTATAGTGCTTTCTATATAGCCTTTTTTTGTTTTGGTACTCGAAATAGTAGAATTATACCAATCAAGAAAAACATAAACAAAAATAGAATGGCAAAACGCATGTTAAACTGACCGTCAACAATTGCGAAAATGAGCATACCAATGACAATGCCTATTTTTTCTGCAACATCATAAAAACTAAAATATGAAGTGGTATCTTCTGTTTCAGGTAAAAATTTAGAATAGGTAGATCGTGATAAGGCTTGAACCCCGCCCATGACTAAACCAACAAAACCAGCGGCGATATAAAATTGTTTAGGAGTTATCATAAAATAGGCGTAAACACAAAGAAGCATCCAAATAGCATTTACTACAATAAGAGTTTTGATGTTACCCCATTTATCTGAAGCCTTAGATGTTACATACGCACCTAAAATTGCAACTAATTGAATGACTAATATACTGATGATAAGCCCTAAGGTCTTTTCGTCATTATTAGACCAACTAATTTCCTTCTCTCCAAAATAAACGGCCATTAACATAATTGTTTGAACAGCCATACTAGAAACAAAAAATGCTTCTAAATAACGCTTTAACCGCAAATTAGCTTTCAACTGTTTCCAGACCTCTCGTAATTCTTTAAAGCCATTGAATAAAACGTCTTTATTTACTTTACCCGATGATGTGCCGTTAGGTAAGACCTTAAAACTATATTGACTAAAGATTGCCCACCATAGGCCCACTGTTATAAATGAAGTTTTCATGGCAGAAATTGAGGCATTATTCTTGGCATTATCAGTTGCTATACGAATTTCTTCTTCAGTACTATTTTTAAGAATATCATGAGCTACACTGACATCAAAACCAAACCACTCTGGTTTCATAACCATAACCAGATTTAGAATTAAAAGAAGAACGCTTCCTAAGTAACCCATTGAAAAACCTTTGGCACTGATACTATCTTGTTGATCCTCAAAAGCAATGTCTGGCAGATAAGAATTGTAAAAAACCAAACTGCCCCAATAGCCTAACAATCCCATAAAATAAAAAAGTAAACTAGTGTGAATTATATCTGAATCAAACCAATACAAACCTATACAACCAATACTACCCACGTAACAGAAGAACTTCAAGAAACTTTTCTTGTTACCCACATAATCGGCGATACCCGATAAAATAGGTGAAGAAAACGCAACAACTAAAAACGTAAATGCCGTTATTATTTCAATCAGCACGGTAGGCTTCATTTCAAAACCAAAAGCAGCTACGAGTTCATTTTCTTCAGTAAAAAGAGTTGCATAAAATATTGGAAATATTGAAGAAGCTATGGTTAAGGTGTATACTGAATTAGCCCAATCATAAAAGGCCCAAGCGTTCAATAGTTTTTTACTGCCCTTTGGTGCCTCTTCTTTTGCCATTTTAGCTTTGGTGTTTACAATTTAGAAAATTAAAAAACCGCTACTAGCTCTATGCCAACAGCGGTTTCAATATACAATAAATGAATTTTATTGAAATGTTTTTACTCCGTATTTTAAGGCTTCTTCCTTAGCCAAAGGCGCCCATTCAGTTAAATTAGCTATTCTTGTATCATTTGAAGGGTGTGTACTCATAAACTCCGGCGGAGCCTGACCACCACTTTTTGCTTTCATACGTTTCCATAATTCAGGAGCTTCTGCGGGGTCATAACCAGCAATGGCCATAATTTGTATGCCAATGCGATCCGCCTCAGTTTCATGACTTCTACTAAAAGGCAACATAATACCCAACTGTGACCCAATACCATAAGCCTGGTTGAACATATTTCTTTTTTGTTCATCTTGAATGGCAATATTACCTGCAACGGCTCCTATTTGTTGTAGGGTACCAGCGCTCATTCTTTGTGCTCCGTGATCGGCTAAGGCATGTGCTACCTCATGACCCATCACAACGGCAACTCCAGTTTCGGTTTGCGTAATTGGTAAAATACCTGTGTAAAAAACTATTTTTCCACCTGGCATTGCCCATGCGTTTACATTCTCATCATTAACCAAATTGTATTCCCATTGGTAATCATTTAAATATCCTTCATAACCATTGGCATTTAACCAACGTTCTGCAGCAGAAGCTATACGCTGACCTACATTGGCAATCATTTTTGCTTCAGCTGTATTTTCAACTACATTATTCTCAGATAAAAACTGATCATATTGTGCGAATGCTGTTGGAAAAAGGGATTTATTTCCGAAGAAATTTAAAACTTTTTTACCTGTAAACGGATTTACCTTACAGGCAGTTATACTAAAAAAAATTGCTAGAGTTAATACTAATTTTCTCATGTGTTATAGTGTTTAATAGTGGTAAAATACCAAAAAAATATCTTTTTTCAATACCTGCACCGTAATAAAAATTCAAATATCTAAGCCATGTAAGATTGGGCATTCAATATTTATCTTGTCAATATCAATTAATATGCCATCCTAATTGATTCAAAATTTTAGAGGCTTTATTTATTCATCATTAGAATGCTTCTTTGTACTTTCATCTAACTTACAAATCAAATTATATAGGTTCTAATTTTTTGGAACGCTTTTTGAACTGCTTAAACTAATAACTTTAAAAATTTAGTCTCATGAAAAAATTTACCCTAGTATTCGTAGCATTTTTAACCATCTTTTTAATTGGATGTGAAGGTCCTAGAGGCCTTGACGGTATAGATGGTGCCGACGGACTCATTGGATCTGTTGTTGACGTTGAAGGAACCTTTAATGTAGAAAACGACTATACCATAGCTTTTGATTTTCCTAACACTTTAGAAGTTTTTGAAACAGACGTAGTTTTAGTTTATCTCTTATTTAATCAAACTGAAGATTCAAATGGTGATCCTGTTGATATTTGGAGACTGATGCCACAAACAAGAATATTGGATCAAGGATTATTACAATATAATTTTGATTATACTTTTTTTGACGTGACTATGTTTTTAGAAGCAGATTTTGACTTAGCTACTTTAATGCCTGGTGATACCGACAACCAAGTATTTAGAATTGCTGTCTTACCTGCTGAATCGATTGCTGGAAAATCTAGTTTAGACCGTTCGAATATTGCTGAAGTTATGTCTTTCTTAGAAGTAAATGACACTGATGTTCAAAAGATTAGAATCGATTAAAATCTTTTTTTCTCAAAAGAAACAATCCTCTCTTCTAGGTCAAAGTGAGGATTTTTTTGCTATTCAAGGTAAGTATCTAAATAAAACTTCGTCAAAAGTAAAAAACTAAATATGATTAAATATAGCACACTAATCCTTTGTATTCTAATGATAGGTTGTAAAGGAAATTCGCAACAAAAAGAATTAGCGTCCTCTGAGCAAACGAAAGCAAAAAAAGAATTTACTGTGGTAAAAACTGAAGAGGAATGGAAAAATCAATTAACTGAGGCTCAGTTTTATGTTTTACGTAAAGCGGCTACTGAAAATCCGTTTACAAGTGAATTGTTAGACAACAAAGAAAAAGGGGTCTACGTATGTGTTGCGTGTAGCACTGAACTTTTCAAAAGTGAAACCAAATTTAATTCTGGTACAGGATGGCCTAGTTTTTACCAAGAAATAGAAGGTAATGTGGCCTATGATGTTGATTATAAAATTGGTTACAAAAGAACAGAGGAACATTGTGCCACTTGTGGCGGGCATTTAGGTCATGTTTTTGATGACGGACCTCAACCTACGGGTGAAAGACATTGTATTAATGGCGTTGCCTTGAAGTTTGTTCCAGCTGAATAAATAAGCACTTTTAAAAATTTATAACACCTGCGTACCAATTCTTTATTTTGGTCGCAGGTGTTTGTTTTATGCCCCTGTTATTTTGTACTTTTGCACCCATTATTAGAAACTATAAAGTGTTATTGTATGAGCAATTTTGATGTTATTGTTTTAGGAAGCGGGCCTGGGGGCTATGTAACCGCAATTAGAGCCTCGCAACTTGGTTTAAAAACAGCAATTGTTGAAAAAGAAAACCTAGGTGGGGTCTGTTTGAACTGGGGTTGTATTCCTACCAAAGCACTTTTAAAATCAGCGCAAGTATTTGAATACTTACAACATGCTGGCGATTATGGATTAAAAGCTGATGGGGTTGATAAAGATTTTGATGCTGTAGTTAAAAGAAGTCGCGGTGTTGCCAATGGTATGAGCAAAGGTGTTCAGTTTCTAATGAAGAAAAACAAAATTGAAGTCATCAATGGTTTTGGAACTTTAAAACCGGGTAAAAAGGTCTCAGTTAAAGCTGCTGACGGTAAAGAAACAGAATATAGTGCCGCAAATATAATTATTGCAACGGGTGCAAGAAGTCGTGAATTACCAAGTTTACCGCAAGACGGAAAAAAAATTATTGGATATCGTGAAGCAATGACCTTAAAAAGTCAGCCAAAAAAAATGATAGTGGTAGGTAGTGGCGCCATTGGTATCGAGTTTGCTTACTTCTATAATTCAATGGGCTCTGAGGTTACCGTAGTTGAATATCTTGATAGAATTGTGCCGGTAGAGGATGAAGATATTTCAAAACAATTAGAACGCAGTTTCAAAAAAGCAGGTGTGAAAATTATGACTTCTTCAGAAGTTACCGGAGTTGATACCAGCGGCACTGGTGTCAAGGCAACCGTTAAAACGGCTAAGGGAGAACAAGTCTTAGAAGCTGATATTGTACTTTCAGCAGTCGGTATCAAAACAAATATTGAAAATATTGGTCTTGAAGAAGTTGGTATTGCGACCGATAGAGACAAAATTTTGGTCAACGACTATTATCAAACGAATATACCAGGTTATTATGCCATTGGCGATGTTACTCCGGGTCAAGCATTAGCACACGTAGCTTCAGCGGAAGGAATTCTTTGCGTTGAAAAAATTGCAGGTATGCATGTTGAAGCTTTAGATTATGGTAACATTCCGGGGTGCACCTATTGTTCACCAGAAGTAGCTTCAGTTGGTCTAACAGAAAAGCAAGCTAAAGAAAAAGGGTTAGATATCAAAGTAGGTAAATTTCCGTTTTCAGCGAGCGGTAAAGCAAAAGCTTCAGGAGCATCTGACGGTTTTGTAAAAGTGATTTTTGATGCTAAATATGGCGAATGGCTTGGATGTCACATGATTGGTGCTGGCGTTACCGATATGATTGCTGAAGCGGTTTTAGCTAGAAAATTAGAAACTACAGGCCATGAAGTTTTAAAAGCTGTACACCCGCATCCTACCATGAGTGAGGCTGTAATGGAAGCTGTAGCTGATGCCTACGATGAAGTAATTCATTTGTAAAAAATGAAATTTACTAGCAAAAATATACATCGCGATGTTGCCTATTTTTATGTAGGATTAATTATTGCATTCTCCTTTTCAGGTATCATTTTAAATCACAGACAAGATTGGTACCCTATGGATTATGCTTATGCATCTAAGGATGTTCAATTGCAAATTCCTGCGGATAATAATAAAGAAATCATTGAAGCCTACATCAAAGGAATTTCAGACCAATGGAATCTGAATGCTACATATGATAGTCATCGCATACGTGGTGAAGAATTACGTGTCTTTTTTAAAGACAATATCATCTTAGATGCTGATATGAAAACGGGTAAAGGTGTGGTTGAATACAAAAGAAAAACACCTTTTTTGGGTCAAACCATGTTTTTGCATAAAACCACCAATAAATTCTGGATTTGGTATTCTGACATCTTCGGAATTGGAATGCTTACAATTGCCATAACCGGTATGTTTCTTATTACAAAAGGAAAAAATACTTTCAAAAAAAGAGGTTGGAAATTAGCCCTTTTAGGACTCATTTTTCCTGTGATAATTCTAATTTTATTTAGTTAAATAAGGCTATGCTTAATTTGTTAAGAATAACATCAATTTTAGAGGGCATTTCATACTTGGCCCTTTTCGCAGTGACCATGCCGCTTAAGTATTTGGCCGATATCTTTGAACCTAATAAATGGGTTGGTCAGGCCCATGGCATCTTATTTATTACATACGTACTGCTCGCTATTGTATTTTGGTATCAAAAAAAATGGTCGTACAAAAGAGGGCTCATTTTGTTGATAGCTTCACTCCTACCCTTTGCCACCTTTTATGTTGATAAGAACTATCTTCAACCTTTGACTAAAAAGCGTAAAGCTTAATTAAGCTTTTAAAAAACTTTGAATAGCAAGGTCATAACTCTGTAGTCCAAAACCTAAAATTACCCCTTTCGCTCCTGAAGATATGTATGAGGTATGCCTGAACTCCTCACGCTTGTGTGTATTAGAAATATGAACTTCAATTACAGGACTTTCAATCGCTTTAACCGCATCGCCAATGCCCACTGAGGTATGGGTATATGCTGCAGCATTAAGAATAATACCATCGTAAGAGAATCCTACTTCTTGAATTTTACTTATTAATTCGCCTTCAATATTTGATTGAAAATAGTCGAACTCAATTTCAGCAAAACGATTTTTTAAATCATTAAAATAATCTTCAAAAGTTTGATCGCCATAAACCTCTGGTTCACGCTTTCCCAAAAGATTTAGATTGGGTCCGTTGATGATAGTGATTTGCATGCTGTAATTTACGGAA
>CAZKQM010000080.1:0-12235 GCA_964554895.1 uncultured Maribacter sp.
AATAATCAATTGATAATCAATAATTTGACAATTAAATAATGAATCTTTTTTACTAAAATGTTTTCAAAAAGTGCATTTCGTCGATAAAACCATGCATTTTATAGGTTTTCAAAAGAAATTTTATATATATTGTTCCCAACTAAAAGACCTCGAAAAATGGATACATATATAATAACATTAGCTACCTACTTAATACTAATGCTTTTCTGCAAAGTCTATTACAGTATCAGTATGAAAGAATAAGATTTCTGCCTCCTTTTCTTATCGTAATTAAGTTAACAGGTATGTTGAAAAATGATTTACGATTAAAATATAAGGAGCTTAGAGATACCATTTCTCCGCAAAAACGCTTACACCTTAGTTTAACACTTGCCAACAAGCTTTTAGAACTTTCCGTTTGGCAGTTTGATTATTATCATATTTTTCTGCCCATTGTCAACAAAACAGAAGTTGATACTTCTTTTATACTTTCAATTTTACAAGGAAAAGACAAAAATATTTTACTGCCAAAAGTCGATGGCAAAAACTCCTTAAAACATTTTTTGTTGACAGATAGTACCAAACTGGTAGCGAACAAATGGAATATACCCGAACCCATTGACGGCATTGAAATTGAAGTTACTAAAATAGAAGTTGTATTTGTACCGCTTTTAGCTTTTGACAAAAAAGGAAATAGGGTTGGCTACGGCAAAGGTTTCTATGACACTTTTCTCTCTAATTGTAATGAATCTGTACTTAAGATAGGCCTGTCATTTTTTGAAGCTGAAGATACTATTACAGATGTTTCTCCTGAAGATATTGCATTAGACTATTGCGTAACTCCAACTAAAACTTATTCGTTTTCTGGGTCGAACTCTTGAATTTCTGAAGTCTCTATTTCACTAGTAGCTTCTTCTTTTTTTGAAAATGCCCTTTTATTAAAAATTAATAAAATACCCACCCCCGTACTAATAGCCGTATCTGCAACATTAAATACAGGGTCAAAAAAACTAAAGTCATTACCTCCAAAAAACGGCACCCAATCGGGCCAGGTAGTATCAATTATTGGAAAATAAAGCATGTCAACCACTTTTCCATGAAACAGTGATCCATAAGGTTCAGCAGAAAAGAGGGTAGCTACTTGACCGCTACTATGGTCAAACAATACTCCGTAAAAAACAGAATCGATAATATTTCCGAAGGCGCCTGCAAAAATTAGTGAAACTGCAATAATTAACGTTTTTGAAGATTTTTGGCGAATAGTATCATATAACCAATACGCTATACCTGAGACGGCAATTAACCTAAAAACAGTAAGGACTAACTTACTTGTTGATTCTGAAATGGGTAAGAAATCACTAAGCTTAGCACCCCAGGCAGCACCCGGGTTTTCAATAAACAAAATCTCGAACCATTCAAAAACCTGAACAGCATCTCCTCTACCCAAAACAAAATGCGTTTTAATATAAATTTTGCTGATTTGATCAATCAACAAGATGACTACTATAAGGATAATAGATTTTTTTGCGTTCATTTTTAATCGATAGATGCGGCAAAAATAGACATATTATTCGATTCTATTTAGCACAATGTTTCCTGTTACGGTACTTAAAATAAATAGATTCTTCCCTAAAGGAATGGAATCTCCTTTTACCTGACCAAATTTACTTTTTGTCTGAATAATAGCTCCTTTGGTTTTCATAGTTATATTTCCGCTTTGCGTATCAATAGTTGCCTTTTTTACGCTGGCATTTAAGTTGCAGAATCCGTCATTTAAGGCAACATTTAATTGATGGTAAACCCCCTGAACGTTTATGTTACAGTCATTACCATAAATTTGTGCATTACTATTTAAAGGCAGAACTATATGTAGCGAAATTGAAACTACTTTATGCGCACTCAATTTGTCATTCGGATTAATAAAATCAGGCTTAAACCCGGCATCAACGAAAATAGTTGCACCTTTTTTTTCAATGTTAAGCTGTAAATCATTTTGATATTCGCCTTCAATTTTTGCTACTACACTCATTTCTTCAGTTTCTTGAGTGTTTACATAAATTTCAAAACAATTACTAGCATCAATTGAAATCAATGTTATTGAAGGACTAATTATGGACTTTTTAACCACTTTTTGAGCAAATGATTGATGGGTTATCAACAACAATATAATACCCAAAAAATGCTTCAAATTTGAAGTCAAAAAAAAGTTCACTTGCCAAAAATTGACAAGTGAACTTTTTATGATTTTGTTGAAATCCAAAACTTTATTTCTGCATATTCTTAGCTTCTATGCTTAAGGTGGCATGAGGAACCAATTTTAAACGTTCTTTATTAATGAGTTTCCCCGTAACACGGCAAACACCATATGTTTTATTTTCAATACGTAACAAGGCATTTTTTAAATCTCTAATAAACTTTTCTTGACGAATTGCCAACTGTGTATTTGCTTCTTTGCTCATAGTCTTTGAACCTTCTTCAAAAGCCTTAAATGTTGGTGAAGTATCATCAGTACCATTATTGCCATCATTCATATATGCACTCTTCAAAAGTTCTAAATGTACTTTTGCTTTTTCTATTTTTTCTTCAATAAGCGTTTTAAACGTCGCTAAGTCTTTGTCTGAATATCTAACTTTTATGTCTTTAGCCATATTATCAGTGTTTTGTAATAAATAATCTTGTTTTCACATCATCAAAAGCAATTTCAGTGCCGTTTTTTAAATAGTCTTCAAAAACCAATTCTGCTGTTAGCGTTTCGGTTTTAATATAATCTAAATTTTTCTCTACTGCTTTTTCAATGATGCCGTCTTTTAATATTTTAATTGCTATTTTATCAGTTACTTCTAAGCCAGAATCTTTTCGTAAATTTTGAATTCTATTAACTAATTCACGTGCAATTCCTTCTTGTTTTAATTCTTCGCTAATAGAAACATCAAGTGCAACAGTTAACGTTCCAGATGATGCAACTAACCAGCCTTCAATGTCTTGAGAAGAAATCTCTACATCATGAACTTCTAATTTAATTGTTTTATTATCAATTTTAATAGATATTTCGCCCTCTTGTTCAATTTTCTGGATGTCTTCCTGATCAAACTTTGATACTTCAGCCGCAATTGCCTTCATTTCCTTACCAAATTTAGGCCCTAAAACCTTGAAATTGGGCTTAATTTGTTTTACCAAAATTCCTGAGGCATCATCTAAAAGCTCAATTTCTTTGACATTGACTTCTGATTTAATCAAATCAGCTACAGCCTCAATTGCCTTCTTTTGCGAATCATCTGACACCGGAATCATTATCTTTTGTAAAGGCTGACGGACTTTTATCTTTTCTTTCTGACGAATAGACAATACTAAAGAAGAAATTATTTGCGCTTTCTGCATCTTACCTTCTAATTCAGCATCAAATATATTTTTATCATATACCGGAAAATCAGCTAAGTGAACACTTTCAAAAGACTCTTTTTTAGTGGTGCTCATCAAATCAAGATAAAGTCTATCCATAAAAAAAGGTGCAATGGGTGCCCCCAATTTTGCTACATTTTCTAAACAAGTAAATAGGGTTTGAAAGGCTGAAATTTTGTCTTTTTGATAGTCTCCTTTCCAAAAGCGTCTTCTACATAAACGTACATACCAATTACTCAAATTCTCTTGAACAAATTCTGAAATTACCCTTGCTGCTTTGGTAGGTTCATATTCAGCATACGCCTCGTCAACCCGTTTTATAAGGGAATGTAATTCAGAAAGAATCCATCGATCAATTTCAGGGCGTTGATGTATAGCAATTTCATCTTCTGAGTAGTTAAATTCATCAATATTAGCATACAGTGCCATGAATGAATACGTATTATACAACGTGCCAAAAAACTTACGTTTTACCTCAACAATGCCGTCAATATCAAACTTCAAATTATCCCAAGGGTTGGCATTAGAAATCATATACCAACGTGTAGCATCAGCGCCATGAGCATTCATAGTTTCAAAAGGGTCGGCAGCATTGCCTAATCTTTTTGACATTTTCTTGCCCTCTTTGTCTAATACGAGTCCGTTTGAAACTACGTTTTTATAGGCCACAGAGTCAAAAACCATAGTGGCTATTGCATGTAATGTATAAAACCATCCTCTGGTTTGATCCACGCCTTCAGCAATAAAATCAGCCGGAAAAGATTCGCCTTGATCTATCAATTCTTTATTCTCAAAAGGATAATGCCATTGTGCATACGGCATCGATCCACTATCAAACCAAACATCGATTAAATCACTTTCACGTTTCATGGGTTTTCCTGTCGGAGATACCAGTGTGATTTGATCGACTATATTTTTGTGTAAATCTATTTTGCCATAATTCTCTTCAGTCATGTCGCCAACTACAAAATCTTCAAAAATGTCTTTCTCAAGGATGCCAGCATCCAATGATTTTTTCATTTCAGATTTCAGCTCT
The DNA here is from genome assembly GCA_964554895.1 of uncultured Maribacter sp. GTDB lineage: Bacteria > Bacteroidota > Bacteroidia > Flavobacteriales > Flavobacteriaceae > Maribacter_C. The sequence continues at coordinate 4,415 of CAZKQM010000080.1, forward strand.
GCTACAGAACCAATCATCATTTCTTCGGTGCCATCTTCTGTTCTCCAAATAGGAAGAGGAATTCCCCAATAACGCGAACGCGATAAATTCCAGTCATTGGCATTCGCCAACCAATTACCAAAACGCCCTTCGCCTGTTGACTTAGGTTTCCAATTGATTGTTTGATTTAAGGCAAACATCTTGTCTTTGACATCTGAAATCTTGATGAACCAAGAATCTAAAGGATAATATAAAATAGGTTTATCAGTACGCCAGCAGTTAGGATAACTGTGTACATATTTTTCAACCTTAAAAGCTTTATTTTCTTCTTTTAACCTAATCGCTATTTCAACATCAATCGAACGCTCAGGAGCTTTACCTTCATCATAATAGGCATTCTTCACATATTTACCGCCCCATTCTTTTAGTTCAGGCCTGAACTTACCTTGCAGATCTACTAAGGGTACAGGATTATTGTGCTCATCTAAAACCAATAAAGGCGGTATTTCAGGTGATGCTTGTTTCGCCACCAAGGCATCATCGGCACCAAAAGTTGGGGCTGTATGAACAATACCTGTACCATCTTCAGTGGTTACAAAATCTCCAGAAATTACACGAAATGCGTGCTCCGCATTTTTATAGGGTTTTGCATAGTCAATCAATTGTTCATATTTGATTCCAACTACATCTTTTCCCTTAAATTCTTTTACTACAAAAAAAGGAATCTTTTTATCACCTGATTTATATTCTAATAATTCAGGTTTGCTTTCAACTTCATTATACTTACCAGCAAACTGTTTCGCTACCAAATTCTTGGCTAGAACAACATTCATTGGTTTGAAGGTATATTGATTGTAGGTTTCTAATAATACATAATCAATCTTCGCCCCAACAGTTAAAGCCGTGTTTGAAGGAAGCGTCCAAGGTGTAGTCGTCCAAGCTAGTAAGTAAATATCACCTTCATTTTGTAAAAAATCAGGCAATGTACTGTCAATTGCTTTGAATTGCGCAGTAACCGTAGTATCTGTTACATCTTGATATGTACCGGGTTGATTTAATTCATGTGAACTTAAACCTGTGCCTGCCTTGGGCGAATAAGGTTGAATGGTATAGCCTTTAAAAATGAGACCTTTATCATAAATCTGCTTTAAAAGCCACCAAACCGTCTCCATGTACTTAGACTTGTAGGTTACGTAGGGGTCATTCATATCAACCCAATAGCCTACTTGTTCAGTCATTCTATTCCAAACATCGGTATAACGCATGACCGCCTTTTTACAAGCATCATTATATGCTTCAACAGATATTTTTTTACCAATATCTTCTTTGGTAATACCTAGCTCTTTTTCAACACCAAGCTCAATAGGAAGTCCGTGAGTATCCCATCCTGCCTTTCTTTGAACTTGAAAACCTTTCATTGTTTTATAGCGCGGAAAAATATCTTTGATCGTTCGTGCCATAACATGATGAATACCCGGCATACCATTCGCTGAAGGAGGGCCCTCAAAAAATACATATTGCGCTGCGCCTTCACGAGAAGTAACACTTTTTTGAAAAATGCCTTCTTTTTTCCAATACGCAAGAATTTCTTCAGCGACTGACGGCAAATTCAACCCATTATATTCTCTAAATTTCATAGTGTACTTCTAGACTATAATTAAAGGCTGCGAAATTAGTAATTTTCATTCAAATACACCATTTAACACCTGTAATCACGTAGTATTCATCTTTTTGAGAAAAAGAATTTGAGCTTCATACTACTTTTTATTAACGTATTAGGTCGTTTTGTTAATAAATAGCGTCCAAAACAAACATTAATACGTATATATTTGTGTTAATTTAAAACACTAAAACAAAACATTATGAAAAAATTAATTTTAAGTTCAATTTTAATTCTTGCTTTTGCTGTATCAACTGTTTCATGTAGAGAAGCTGCTGATAAAGCTAAAGAAGCAACAGAAGCTGCTGCTGATGCTGCAGGAGATGCTGCTGACGCTGCTAGTGATGCCGCAGGAGACGCTATGGATGCTGCTAAAGAAGCAGGCGAAGGTGCTATGGATAAAGCTGGTGACGCCATGGATTCTGCTAAAGAAGCAGGTGAAGGTGCTATGGATAAAGCTAAAGAAATGGGTGGCGATGCCATGGACAAGGCTAAAGAAATGGGCGGAGATGCCATGGATAAAGCTAAAGAAGCAGGCGAAGGGGCTATGGATAAAGCAAAAGACGCTGGTTCTGATGCTATGAACAAAGCTAAAGATGCTGTAAAGCAATAAGAAGTTTTTACTTATACTATCGAAACCCTAACCTAATGGTTAGGGTTTTTTTATGCTTAAAATCGATACCCTAATCCTACAATAAGATTTGTGCCAGGCGCTGCAATACCAGAAGAATACGTACGGTACCTTTGGTTAGTTATATTTTCTACACTCAATGAAATTTTAATTGCGTTTTTAAAAGAATACTGTGATCTAAAATTTAATGTATACCATGAAGGAGAGAAAGGGTTTCCGTTTGAATCAGTATCGTAAATAAATGTTTTACTGCGTTCAGAAATAGCTAAATCATCAAAAGAAATTTCTCCGTTATAGTTTACAAAAAGATCCGTTTTTAATCTTTGATTTTTCCACACCACATGAAAATCAGCAAAGGTAGGTGCAACATGTCTTCCGGGCGATTCAGTGCCGTCATCTTCTTCTTCAACACCCTCTGTTATGGTTAAATTTGTGAGTAAAGAAAGGTTGTCTGTTAAAAATGCTTCTGCACCAAATTCAAATCCATAAACAAACGCTTTTGCCGCATTTTGTATGGCTTGCACTCGACTTAATTCGCCATTGAATTCAATTTCAGATGCTCCGTTAAATGTAAAATCTCTGCGTACCAATGCATCCACTAAAAACGTATAATACGCACTACCTTTAAGTACCACTTTATCTTTGAAATTTTTACTTATCCCTAACTCCGCATTATAGGCATATTCTGATTCTAGGTCCCTATTTGGCACCACCAAGGCACCAGGTTCAGAATCAAATACTTTACCTATATCATCAATGTTCGGAGAACGAAAACCTGTTGAACCATTTGCCGTAATTTGTAGATTTGCCTGCGGAAACCAACTAAACCCTATACTGCCTGTTAAAGCTCCGTTATTTAATTGTGCCTCATCAAAAGGAAATGGAAAAAAGGTAGTATCAAAAATAGCATCAACCCATACATGACTATACCGTAGTCCTGAAAGGATAGTAAAATTAGGTTTTGCTTTGTATTCGCCACTCACATAAGCTGCAATGGTTTGCCATGTTGATCCATCAGGGTATCGCGACTGCGCATCTGTAATCACATTGGTTTCAATATTAGTTTGAATACCATCAGATCCAACCTTATTGAAAACATATTCGCCACCATAATACAATCTTAAATTGCCAATTTTCTTATTTTCAAAATCTATATTGGTTGAAATTGCATCTACTTTTTCTTGCGTTGCAAAAAGTTGTGTAGCACCAAAGTTTCGCTCATTTCTACTTTCTTCAAAATGTTGATAGGCTGTGGTTATTTTTAAGCCATCATAAAATTTACCCTTACTCTTTTTATTGATTTGAAAATTGGTCATAAACCATTTTTGAGGTCCGTAAAACCATTCAGCAGAACGTAAACCGTCTCCTGTACTATTGGGTCTTATCAAACGATCATATCTTGAATAATCAGAGGTTTCTGAATAATGAGTGTTCAAATTAAACATCCAATTATTATTGGGTTTAAAAGCAATTTTTTGCATTAAATTAATTTGATTGTAGCCAGTTGACACCTGTACTCTAGGGTTGGGGTTGGTTACCAATACATCTTCACCATTAATTCGATCTACGTAAGTAGTACGCAAATAAGAATCAGGACCGTTTTTTCCAATGGTTAGGTCCCCAAAACCATTATAGGTTACATTGGTTAAAAACGCCCATTTCTTTGATCCTAAATTAAGGTCTGCATTGATCGTGTTTTCAGTATTGGCGGTTGAAAATCTATAATTCAAATTTCCTGAAACTAGTGTGTTTTCATCATCGGAAAAAACCGCTTTCTTTGTAAAAAAATTCATGACCCCTCCGAGCGCATCACTGCCATAAATAACAGTACCTGGACCAAAAATAACCTCGGTATTTTTAACAGTAAAAGGGTCAATGGAAATAACATTTTGCAAATTTCCACCTCTAAAAATAGCATTGTTCATGCGTACGCCATCAACTGACAATAAAAGGCGATTTGTAGAAAATCCTCTTATAATCGGGCTACCTCCACCCAATTGACTTTTTTGAACAAAGACTTTACCGCTACTTTGCAATAAATCAGCCGAGGTTTGTGGATTATTAAAAGCAATTTGCCGTGCATCAATTGAAGCAATTTTAAGCGGTAGATCCTTTTTTTGTTGCTCCCATTTTGAAACTGACATCACAATTTCATCTAATTGTTGCGCTTTAAGTATTAGATATATTTTGTTGTCTTGCTTTGCAATATTGTTTTTGGTAGACTTATGAATATCATAACGAATATGCTGAAAATTCAAACGTTCATTTTTTTCAAAAGCTGATAGATCGCATTTGCCATCAAAATCAGAAAGTGCTGTTTTGGTCTTGTCATTGTTATAAACAGCAACATTGGTTACAGGTTCTTTGGTATCAAAGTCAAGAATGGTAATTTCTTGGGCAGAAACGCCAAGGGCAAATAATAGTAAGAGAAAAAGAATTAATCTTCTCATTTTAATTAAAAACTTCATTAAGAACCTTCAAAGATTTCGGCTTTCGAAATCCTTGAAGATGTAATTCAAAATAGTGCATTAAGGAATGCAGGAGTTCTTGCCTGCTGTTTTTATTCATTTTAATGCTATGAATCGCATCAAAATTTGTGCCTAAGAACAATTTAAAAAAAATAAGATTTTCTTCAGATAAATTTGGATTCAATGTTAATGTACTTGTAAACCTTCCTTCTAACAAATCAAAGTAATTGGCTTCACTGTTTTTGGTGTCAGGATAAAACCCCAAATACTTGGTTAGTTTCAATAAAAAAAACAGATGAAAATTAGCCACCTTTTCATGAGTGTCTAACCATTGTAAAGCAATCTCTACAAAATCAAATAAGTGGTTATTTTGCTCCTCTTCATGAATACTATTTGCTAAGGTTTCAGCTAAAAAAAGTGCCATTGCATTTTTAGAGATATCAATGTGCAAGCTTTGATAGTGATAGCTGACCTTTGCTTCTCGAATCTGCTCTAATGTTCCTTTGTTTTTATGATTTGCCACCAACTCTAATTGGGTTAAAGGCTGAAAATAAGCTGTTTTTAATTTCCCTTTTTTCGCTGCTAAAACTCCTTTTAATAAATATGATTTCAAGCCATCAGATGCCGTAAAAGCTTTAACAATTAAACTTGTATCACCATACTTTAAGGCCTTCAATACTATGGCTTTGGTGGTTACTTGCATCTATACTGTTGTGTTTAACACAAAGATACGTTGAAAAAAAAATCAGAGAGGGCTTTTCAAGCTATGAAATAAATCAAATTAATTTTTTGACAAATCAATTCGGTATTTGGTATATACACTAATAATAGTGTCGCCAACCCTTTTTGAATAATGATGACGGTCTAACCAAAAACAATCATCATATTGAAGTAAGTAATTTTCAAAAGGCACAAGAATAGGTAAATTTTCATTTTTCATGACTTCTATTAAAGTATAGAATTGCACGAGTCTTTGGGTAGATTTTGAATAGTTTTCTTTTGAGGTCGGATGCGCCAAAAAAACCAGATTAATAGCACGTTTTTCACAAAGATTTTGAATCTTTTTAAAAAGTTGTATTTGGGATGAAAAACCATCTATGGGAATCGAAAGTTTATCAGAATTTAACTCGAAACCCTGTTCTTTATTCAACTCACAATTTGAAGGATGCGCATTTTTTGCGTAATAATTTCCGTCTTTGAAAACATCATGAACAATGTGTTTTTTAGTCGTATCAATTTGCTTCATTTTTTTTAAAGAAATGGGTAAAAACAAATATTCCCAATTCAATTTTTTCTCTTCTAAATTGATAAATTTTCGCGAAGCTTGATTTTCATGAGCGCTAGTTCTCTCAAAAATAGCACCGTCATCTAAGGCAACAACTACATTTTTAATTTGAATATTATGTTCTATGAATCGAAGTAAATCATTATAGAACTCTTCAGGTGTGCCTAGTGAATAGGTCATATTATACCATTGTTCATTTCTGGTATTTAGTTGATTAAAATGTAGCGCACCCCCTTTTGAATTTGAAAATAAAAAACTGTTGTAAGCATCTGTATTATCCAAAACATGCTGAACTTTCAGGCTATGCTCGTTAGGTCGAATACCCACAAATTCTTGTCTATTTCCTAAAATACCATAAGGGTCATATCTATAATTAAAAAGCCCGGTTGCCATAAAATACAAGAGTATTATACTGGTGTAAAATGCTATGTTTTTAAGAAAAGATTTCATCTAAAATTGAAAATAAATAAACTGACCTGAACTTAAGTTTAAACTGACTAAATACACGACTAATAGTACACACAAAGCTTCGCCGACACGTACTATGCGCTTATCATATGTTTTTAAACTAGAAAAACGGAGTCGTTCATCACCTTTTAAAATCCAATCGATAATTAATAGCGCCCCAACACTATATAAACCACTTTTATAAATAGGCGGAAAATCAATTGATGTAAACATCAAGGTCAAATATTCAAAAGCTTGTGTTAGGTTTTCACTCCTGAAAAAAACCCAAGCTAAAAGCACCACTAAAAAAGTGCTCAGTATTTGTAAAAGTTCTTTGAAAGAAGGCAGCCATTTATCTTGAGCAACAATAGTACCTGTATGCTGTCTATTTCGGCCTAACAGATAAATGGGTATAAATAAAGCGGCATGAATTGCCCCCCAAACAATAAAGGTAAAATTGGCACCGTGCCAAAAACCACTTACTAAAAAAATGACAAAAATATTACGTAATGATATCCACTTTGAACCTCTTGATCCTCCTAAAGGAATGTACACGTAATCTCTAAACCAAGTTGATAATGAAATATGCCACCGTCGCCAAAACTCGCCAATATTTCTAGAAAAATAAGGGAATTTGAAATTAGACATTAGTTCTATGCCAAAGAGTTTTGAAACTCCAATAGCCATATCAGAATAACCGCTAAAATCACAATAAATTTGAATGGCAAAATAAAGGGCTCCTAACCATAGTACGCCCCCACCAAAGTCAGTATAATTATTGAAGATATCATCTACTTTTAAAGCAAGGCTATCGGCAATAACCACTTTTTTAACCAAACCCCAAGCAATTAGTCTAAGTCCTTGTATCGCTTTGTCTTTATCAAAATGTCGCTTTTTACAAATCTGCGGTAACAAATTGGTCGCTCTTTCGATAGGGCCTGCAACTAATTGCGGAAAAAAAGCAACAAATGTGGCGAATGAAATGAAATCAGAGGTAGGCTTTAATTTGTTTCTATATATGTCAATTGTATATGACATAGTTTGAAACGTATAAAAAGATATACCAACAGGCAAAATAATATTCAATGACCAGGTACTCTGAATTTCATACCCAAAGGCATGAGTCAAATCAACCCATGAATCAACAAAGAAATTAAAATATTTAAAGAACCCTAAAACCCCTAAATTGAACAGAATACTTCCCCATAAAAGTAACTTTCTCTGACTGTCTTTTTTTGATTTGTAGAGGGCTAAGTCTATACAATAATCAACTAGTGTAGAAAGCAAAATGAGTGCAAGAAATCGATAATCCCACCATCCGTAGAAAATATAGGAAGCAATTAATAGAAAG
>CAZKQM010000081.1:0-11976 GCA_964554895.1 uncultured Maribacter sp.
AAAAAAATAATGAAAAATATATTTCTTACCCTTACTATTCTTCTATTTAGTTTTAATTCTTATGCACAAGATAATGACGTTCAAGATCAGGATCGAGATGAAATCAAACTGAATGTTACTAACTTTATCGTATTCTCATATGCCGATATAGCATACGAACGCCTCATCAATGAAGAGTCTTCTTTTGGGATAAGTTTTGTTTTTAAAATTGGCAACAATAATGACGCGGAGTTACCCGATTATGGGCGAAATTTTTCACTAACCCCGTATTACCGTCAATATTTTTCGCGTTCATATGCAAAAGGTTTTTTTATTGAAGGTTTTAGCATGTTTCATAGCGGAGAAAATGAAACATTTAATTCAGTTACTTTTGAATTTGAAGCAGATCAGAGTTATACTAATGTTGCGCTTGGGGTTTCAGTAGGTGGTAAGTTTGCTACCAAAAATGGTTTTTTAGCTGAGGTCTATTTGGGCGTTGGTCGTAACCTTTTCAATAATGATATTTCTACAGCACTTGTTGGTCGAGGTGGTGTTTCAGTTGGATATCGTTTCTAAACTATCTAGATTACTTTTATTTTCTGAAGCTTAAAAACTTCATGTACTTTTACTGTAAAAAGCAGAAATGCCTAGATGTTATTTTTGTCTCTTTTTAATTCTGACCAAGTTGCTCATCGCACAGCAGAATAAAGAAAAAGATTCTATCACTCAACTTGATGAAGTCATTCTATTAGATGCTTTTAAGAAAAAAAATGCAACGGGTATCATTTCGTCTGAAGTAATTGGTGCCAAAACATTTCAGAATTATAGTCCGGTTTCAATGGTAAATGCCATAAACCAAATTCCAGGAGTTTATGTGTTTTCAGGGGCATTGAATACCAATCGAATTACGATTAGAGGCATAGGAGCGCGAACCCTATTTGGTACCGATAAGCTGCGTATGTACTATGATGACATTCCGGTTACTGATGGCTCAGGGCTTTCAACCTTTGAAGCTTTTGATTTAGAAAATCTTAGCCAAATAGAAGTAATTAAAGGGCCTAAGGCAACTACTTTTGGCACTAATCTAGGCGGTGCAATAGTACTGAGCCCGAAAGAGGCGTTAGGTAGGTCAACCAACTTTTCAAACAATTTTACAGCAGGATCATTCGGACTATTAAAAAACAATCTTTCATTTAATCATTTTGATGGAAAACTTAGACTAGGGATTCAATACGGTCATTTGGAAACCGACGGTTATCGCCAAAACAGTAATTTTGAACGCGATGGTTTTTTGCTGAATAGCTCGTATCAAATTAATGAAAAAAATAGCATTTCTCTCATAGTGAATCATATTGATTATACAGCCCAAATTCCGAGTACTTTGGGGGCTACCGCATTTGCTGAAGACCCGCAACAAGCAACTTTTACTTGGCGAGTTTCACAGGGTTTTGAAGCTAACAATTACACTTTAGTTGGTTTAGGTTTTAAACATCGATTTAATGATAATTTAGAAAGCTCAACCAGTATTTTTTATAATTATTTGGATAAGGAAGAAGCTAGACCCTTTGGTATTTTAGATGAAATTACCAATGGTTTTGGTTTCAGAACACGATTTACCGGAAATTTTACATTTTTTGAAAATAATGGCAACTTTAGTCTAGGTGGCGAACTCTTTAAAGATGAATATGATTGGGATGAATTTACAAACCTTTGGGAAGACAATAATGGTAACGGAAGTATAAGAGGAGAGCAATTTGCTCGAAACAAAGAATTTCGTGCTCAATGGAATATTTTTGGAAGCTTAATGCTACCATTTTCAAAAAAATTTACAACACAATTGGGTTTGAATATCAATAAAACGGATTATGATTACCGAGATCTTTTTATCATGGGTATTAATAACAGAAGTGCTTTAAGAAATTTTAAGGCTATTGTATTGCCCTCTTTAAATTTTCAATATGATATTTCAAAAAATCATTTTCTTTATGCCAATATTAGTCGAGGTTTTTCAAACCCAACCTTAGAAGAAACCTTAACCCCTGATGGGGCTGTTAATCCTGATATTTCGCAAGAAACAGGAACAAATTATGAAGTAGGCACTCAATTATACTTAGAAGAGCAAAAATTTTATATCAACCTCACTCTTTATCAAATGAATGTTAGAAATCTTTTGGTCGGTGAACGCATTGAAGAAGATGTTTTTGTAGGTAATAACGCCGGTAAAACCCGTCATCAAGGTATTGAATTGAGTCTTAATTACAAGTGGCGACTATCCGCAAATTTTGAACTATCTCCGTTTTTAAATTACACATTTACAAATCATAGTTTTATTGACTTTGTTGATGAAGGAAATGATTTTTCAGGTAATCAATTAACTGGGGTACCTCAACACCGCAGCACTTCAGGTATTCAAGCCCGTTTTTTTGAAAATTTTTATTGCAATTTAACTGTGCAATATGTTAGTGAAATATCTTTAACCAATGCAGCTGATTTGTTTAGTGACCCCAACACTTTTGCCAATTTAAGAGTGGGCTATTTCAACAAAATATCAGATAAATTTACGCTCGGAATTGATGTTGGCTTCAACAACCTCTTTGATGCTACTTATGCGCAATCTGTTTTAATCAACACCCAAGGTTTTGGGGGAGGCGAGCCACGCTATTTTTACCCAGGTGATGCACGAAACTTTTACAGCAGTGTTCGATTAGGGTATCAATTATAAAATAGAATTACATTTTCTGCAACCAAGTTTTCATATCAACTTCTTTATGAATAATTGACTTCAAATCAGCAATTGCAACACGTTCTTGATTCATAGTATCTCGCTGACGTATGGTAACGGTTTGATCTTCAAGTGATTGATGATCTACAGTGATACAAAATGGCGTTCCATTAGCATCTTGTCTTCTGTAACGGCGACCAACAGCATCTTTTTGATCATAAAGCACATTGAAATCCCATTTCAAGTCTTCTATAATTTCTTTTGCCAATTCTGGTAAACCATCCTTTTTTACTAACGGAAATATAGCCGCCTTTGTGGGTGCTAAAACAGCAGGCAACTTTAATACCGTACGCGTAGATCCATTCTCTAATTCTTCTTCTTCTAATGAATTTGAAAAAACAGCTAAGAACATACGATCTAATCCTATAGAAGTTTCAACCACATAAGGCACGTAGTTTTTATTTTCTTCAGTGTCAAAATATTGCAATTTCTTTCCTGAAAATTCTTGATGTTTTGATAAATCAAAATCAGTTCTAGAGTGTATGCCTTCTAACTCTTTAAATCCGAAAGGAAAACGGAATTCGATATCCGCAGCTGCGTCAGCATAATGCGCTAATTTTTCATGATCATGAAAACGATACTTCTCCTCGCCCATACCTAATGACAAATGCCATTTCATGCGATGCGTTTTCCAATGCTCATACCATTCTTTTTGTGTGCCTGGTTTGATGAAAAATTGCATTTCCATCTGTTCAAACTCACGCATTCTAAAAATAAACTGTCTTGCTACAATTTCATTTCTAAACGCTTTTCCGGTTTGTGCTATACCAAACGGAATCTTCATACGACTCGTTTTTTGCACATTTAAGAAGTTGACAAAAATACCTTGAGCCGTTTCGGGACGCAAGTATAAATCCATCGCTGTATCAGCGGAGGCCCCCAGCTTAGTGCCAAACATTAAATTGAATTGTTTTACATCGGTCCAGTTTTTTGAACCCGACAATGGGCATGCTATTTCTAATTCTTCAATCAGTTTTTTAACATCAACTAAATCTTCATTTTCTAAAGATTTACCTAAGCGCTTTAAAATAGTATTCACCTTTTCATAATAGTTAACAACACGTTGATTGGTAGCTAAAAACTGTTCTTTATCAAAAGCTTCTCCAAATCTTTTCGCGGCTTTTTTAACTTCTTTTTCAATTTTACCCTCAAGTTTAGCTACATAATCTTCAACTAAAACATCAGCCCGATATCTCTTTTTAGAATCTTTATTATCAATAAGAGGATCATTAAAGGCATCAACATGGCCAGAAGCTTTCCATGTAGTAGGATGCATAAAAATCGCAGCATCTAAGCCTACAATATTATCATTAAGTTGCACCATAGCTCGCCACCAGTATTCTCTAATATTTTTTTTGAGTTCAGCTCCGTTTTGTGCGTAGTCATAAACCGCACTCAAACCATCATATATTTCACTTGATTGAAATACATAGCCATATTCTTTTGCATGCGATATTACACGCTTGAATTTATCTTCTTGATTTGCCATGCGGCAAAAATAGAATTTTCTAAGATTTAAGTTTTAAATCCTATGAAATAAAAACAGATGATTTTGTGAAAAAAGAACAATTATTGTTCTAATAGGGTTTGATTCTCTTATTTAAGTTGGAATTCAACGCTTTCAAGTAAGCGTTCATCTTCAAAAACATTTAAGGTATACGTCCCTCCTTCAAGTGACCCCTCAGGAATAGTTACATAGCCAGCAACTTCATTTAATTTACCATCAAAATAAAATTCAATACGCCTACTGTAGATATTACCATTCACTGTAATGGTATTCGCATTGTCTTCAATGACATTTTTATTAGGACCTAAAAACTGTAAGTATAACACTCTTTGTTGATCTGCAATGCTTGGATCAGCATCAACTATAATCTCACCTTTTAATTTAGATATTGCAGATGCCTTATTGGTTTGAATCTGTTTACCTAACCTAGTTCGGAATGAACGAGCTACTACATTATTTAATTCAAGATAAGTTTTTGAATTAAGTTCATTGTAAAGCTCTTTAATTTCACGTTTTTGTTGTGCCTCTTCTGCACTAATTGCCGCATACGTATTTCGCAGATCTCTTATTTGTTTTTGACTATTTTCATACTTACTAGTCAACAGTTTATTGTTGTACTTTAAGAAATCATTCTTAAGTTCAAGACTATCATTTTTGGTTTGAAGAATTCTAAGTTCGCCTTGAAACTCTCTTAATTTAGCAACCGTAAAATTTAGTTTACCAACCGAATCCATCAATTGCTCAATACGATTTTTAGAAGTTTGCAACTGAATATCATTCATTTCATCAAGAGCCGAAAGACGATCAACGTCAGCTTTCATCAACGAAAGATCTTTCATTAAAAGCTCTTTTTGATCCTCTAAATAGGAGATTTCAGCGCTTGATTTCACATGGCTGTAATAAAAGGCAATTAAAATACCTAAAATCACGGCGCACAACGCGACCAAAATGATTTTATAATTGAAATTGGTATCTTGACTATCCATCAGGAAGTTGGGGCTTTTAAGTAGGTTTTATATATTATTCTGTACGATTTGTTACTATTCAATCTATCAAAGATACTAAATGACATCAATAATATACTGGTACCACCAGTGTGTTTTGGATGTAATGCTCATTTAATTAGGGGAGAAGAACATCTATGTACCGTTTGTCGAAATCATTTACCTCTTACCGAGTACAACTTTAACGAAGAAAATGCCATTGACCGTATTTTTTATGGTCGAATTGTTGTGAAAAAGGCTAGTTCGTTTCTGTTCTTTACCGAAAACGGTATCATTCAACGTTTAATACATCATTTAAAATATAAAAATCAAGAGCAGATTGGTTCATTTTTAGGTAAATGGTACGGTCAAATTATTCAAAATGATGCGTCATTAGCTAAAATAGACGTGGTCATACCCGTACCCCTGCATATTAAAAAATTGAGAAAACGCGGTTACAATCAAGTTGATTTGTTCGCTAAAGAATTAGCTAGCCATTTAAATGCTCAATACATATCTGATGTACTCGTCAAAACTGCAAATACCAAAACACAAACTAAAAAAGGGCGATTAGGTAGGTGGCAAAATACGAAAGCACTTTATACCCTTTCGCAACCTGAAAAACTTAAAAACAAAAGCATTTTATTGGTTGATGATGTCATTACAAGTGGCGCGACTATGGAAACTTGCGCAACAGCACTTCATGAAGCAGAAGGAATTACCATTTATTTAACAAGTATGGCAGTGGTTCAGCAATTTCAATAGTGACAAATTAATTGTTTCTTTGTGATACAGATACACCCCAAATGATTAGAAAAATTTTATCACTTCTCTTTTTTATTCTCATTGTATTTACAATTGTACAATGTGGTCGTCGTGGCCGTATAACAGGTGGGCCAAAAGATGAAACCCCTCCTGTTTTAATCAAAACACAGCCAGAAAATGGCAGTGTCAATTTTAAAGGAAAAACAATCAAACTTTTTTTTGATGAGTATATTAAATTACAAGATGTACAAAATCAATTAATTGTTTCGCCACCCTTAAAATATAACCCTGATATCACACCTCAAGGTGGTGCCTCAAAATTTATTGAAATAACTTTAAAAGATACATTAAGAGATAACACAACTTATACCATTAATTTTGGACAAAGTGTTCAAGACAACAATGAAGGTAATCCTAGTAATTTTTTAACCTATATATTTTCAACGGGTTCGTACATTGATTCTCTTGAGGTTTTAGGGGTAGTTGAAGATGCCTTTAAAAAGGAAACAGATGATTTTATTAGTGTTATGCTCTATGAATTAGATTCAATGTATACTGATTCTACCATCTATAAAAAGCCCCCTAATTACATCACAAATACTCTTGATAGCACTGTCTTTTTTAACTTAAAAAATATCAAAGAAGGCAACTATGCGATTTTTGCTTTAAAAGACGAGGCTAAAAATTATGTATTTGATCAAAACACCGATAAAATAGCTTTTCTAAAAGATACAGTTTCATTACCTACAGACAGTAGTTATTTGCTCACCTTATTCAAAGAAATTCCTAATTATAGTGCTTCAGTACCTAGCTATAAAGCAAAAAATAGAATACTATTTGGCTATTTTGGTGGCGAGGAAAATTTAACAATAACTCCTTTAACGCAATTACCCGATACTGTGAGGACAAGGATTTTAAAAGAACCCGAAAAAGACACACTTAATTTTTGGTTTACCCCATTTGAAAATGATTCTATAGTTTTTGAAGTTGTTAATGAAAGGCTTCAAGTTAGAGATACTTTTATAGTGAAATCAAGAAAACTTGAAATTGATTCAATGCAACTAAATGCGAGCAGTAATAGATTTCTTGATTTAAATAAACCTTTTCACATTTCAAATACAACGCCTATTACTGAAATTGATGCCAGCAAAATGAAAATTATGAATCAAGATTCTGTATTGATAGATTTTAAAGTTAATCTCGATAGTATTGAAAATAAAGCTGATTTTGATTTTGAAATACTAGCAGAAACTAGTTATAATTTTGAATTGTTACCAGGTGCAGTTACTGATTTATTTGGTCAAACAAATGACACGCTAACGTATAATTTGGCCACAAAAAAATTAGATGAATATGGTAGCTTAACCATCAACTTGCAAGGCGATTTTGAATACCCCGTTTTGGTGCAATTGACTAATGAAAAAGGTGAAAAGCAATTAGAACTTTACGGTAATGAACCTCGAGCTTTTGTTTTTAATACAATAGAACCCGCTACCTATATACTGCGGGTTATTCACGATACTAATAAAAATGGCAAATGGGATACCGGTAATTTTTTGAAAAAACAGCAAGCTGAAAAAGTAAGCTACTACCCAGACCCTATTGAATTACGCGCGAATTGGGACCAAATTGAAAACTTTACAATTCAAAAATAAACTGATCCTGGTCATCTAAAAATTTCAATTTGTCTCGTGTAGCGGTTAAATGCTTCTTTGAAATTTTTAGCGTAATATTCTCTTCTTTTTCTGAAAAAACTAAACGTTTTCCTAAACAATCATAGACTCCTGAATTACCTGGATATTCTAAGCCATTTTCATCAAAACCTATTCTATTGACACCGATGCAATAGGCCATATTTTCAATGGCTCTAGCTTTTAACAAAGTGTTCCATGCAGAAATTCGGGGTTTCGGCCAATTGGCGATATATATCACGATATCATAATTTTCAGTATTTCTTGACCACACCGGAAATCTCAAATCATAACAGATTAAAGGACAAATTTTAAACCCTTTATAATCAACAATTAATTTTTCAGTACCCGCTTTAAAAACTTTGTCTTCACCAGCTAAGGTAAACGTATGACGTTTATCATACTTTTCATAAGTGCCATCAGAATAAACAAAATGTAGTCTGTTGTAAAAGGTTTTATTGTCTTGAAAAACAATACTTCCCATTATGGCTGCATCTTTTTCACGAGCCATTTTACGCATCCAATCAAGGGTAGTATTTCCTTCATCTAAATTTATTTTTTCTGGGTTCATAGTAAAGCCTGATGTAAACGTTTCTGGCAAAATAATCAAATCAACATCCGAAGAAAGTTGGTTGATTTTTTTTGAAAAGGCAATTCTGTTCTTCTCAGGGTTTTCCCAAATTAAATCAGATTGAATTAAGGCAACCTCAATGGTTTGTGTCATCAGCTATATATTCTCTAATAAATCAATTAATTCTGGTTTTCCTTGCAATTTGGCATGATCAAGTGCCGTATTACCTCGCCCGTCTTTTATATTAATATTCGCTCCTTTAGAAATCAGAAGCTTGGCAATTTCTACATGATTAAAGGTTGCCGCATAAATTAAAGCGGTGCTACCCATGGCATTTATTTCATTCACATTCGCGCCTCTTGCCATTAGTAATTCTGCCATTTCAGTAAAGCCTTTAAAACAAACTCCCATTAAAGCGGTATTACCTGAAGCATCAACAGCATCAATTGGTGCATTAGCATCTAATAATGCGTTGGTTATTTCTAAGTCGTTATAATAGGTGGCTAAAATTAAAGGAGTGGAACCGCGCTGATCTTTAAAAGTAATTAAATCAGGATTTTCTCTTAATAATTGGGCAACTGCCTCAACATTTTTAGCTCTTATTTCATTAAAAAAAGTCTGGTTTAAATCCATATCAATAAAAGTAAAAAACTATTTGCATGTTACCTTAAAATTGTACCATTAAACTCATAAGTACAACTATAGATATTTTCAATACTAGAATAAAACAATTTAAGATTTTATCAATGAGAAGATGCAAACAAATCAATACATTTACAGCACTTGTAAATTTGAAGTTTAATACGCTAAAAAAAATATAAATGGGAACTGGTGACGAAAAAAATTGTCCGTTTTTAAACGGAGAAATGACTAAAGCAGCTGGTGAAGGTTCAACCAATCAAGATTGGTGGCCAAATCAGTTGCGACTGAATGTACTACGTCAAAATTCAGAATTGTCAAACCCAATGGATGACGATTTTAATTATGCAGAAGAATTTAAGACCTTGAATTTAGGCGAGGTTAAAAAAGATATTGTTGATGCCTTAACTACTTCACAAGATTGGTGGCCTGCTGATTACGGTCATTATGGTCCTTTTATGATTAGAATGGCTTGGCACAGTGCAGGAACCTATAGAATTGGCGATGGTCGAGGCGGTTCAAGTTCGGGCTCTCAGCGTTTTGCACCATTAAACAGCTGGCCTGATAACGGAAATTTAGATAAAGCCCGTATACTTCTTTGGCCCATTAAACAAAAATACGGACGCAAATTATCATGGGCAGATTTAATGATACTTGCTGGTAATTGTGCGCTTGAATCTATGGGATTCAAAACTTTTGGTTTTGGCGGTGGTCGTGAAGATATATGGCAACCTGAAGAAGATATCTACTGGGGATCTGAAAATGAATGGTTGGGCAATAAAGAACGTTTTTCTGAGGGCGAATATATTCTTGAAGCCAATTTAGGCGCAGCGCACATGGGTTTAATTTATGTGAATCCTGAAGGTCCAAATGGATCTTCAAACCCTTTAGGTACTGCAAAATTAATGCGCGAAACCTTTGGTAGAATGGCCATGAATGATGAAGAAACGGTAGCCTTGGCTGCTGGTGGTCATACTTTCGGAAAAGCACACGGTGCAGCCGATCCAGACCAATATGTAGGTGCTGAACCTGCGGGTGCTTCTATAGCTGAACAAAGTACCGGATGGAAAAATTCTTATAAATCAGGGGTTTTAGATGATGCTATTACCAGTGGTATTGAAGGGGCGTGGACACCCAACCCAACCCAGTGGGATCATGATTATTTTGATGTATTATTAAATTATGATTGGGAACTTACCAAAAGTCCGGCAGGTGCAAGTCAATGGCGCCCTACTGACGCCTCAAAAGCAAAAAGAGCGCCTAGAGCTGGTGATGCTTCTCAAACGCAAGATTTAATGATGACTGATGCTGATATGGCATTGAAAATAGATCCAGAGTATTTAAAAATTTCAAAGCGATTTCATGAAAATCCGGCAGAATTTGAAGATGCTTTCGCTCGAGCTTGGTTTAAGTTAACACATAGAGATATGGGCCCTGTTTCACGTTATCTTGGTGCTGAGGTGCCGAAAGAAGAATTAATTTGGCAAGACCCAGTACCAGCGCTAGATCATGAGTTGGTAAATGATAGTGATGTTACTGAATTGAAAAAACGATTATTGGCTTCTGGGTTATCAATTTCACAATTGGTAACAACGGCCTGGGCTTCTGCATCAACCTATCGTGATTCTGATAAACGTGGTGGTGCAAACGGGGCCAGAATCGCTCTTGAACCTCAAAAAAATTGGGCGGTTAATAACCCAACCGAACTGGCAAAAGTTCTTGATGTATTAAAAGGAATTAAAAATGAATTTGATTCAGGTTCGAAAAAGATTTCACTAGCTGACCTCATTGTTTTAGGTGGATGCGCAGGCATTGAAGAAGCCGCAAAAAAGGCTGGACATACCACTACAGTATTATTTACACCAGGTCGTACAGATGCAACTCAAGAAATGACTGATGCCTATTCTTTTGAGGCATTAGAGCCTGCAGCTGACGGATTCAGAAATTATAAAAATGATGATTTCAAAGCGTCTGCCGAAGCACTGCTTATCGACAGAGCCCATTTGATGAAACTTACCGCACCTGAAATGACGGTTTTAATTGGTGGTATGCGTGTGTTAGACACTAATTTTGATAAATCAAGACATGGTGTTTTTACAGATCAACGCGAAGTACTTACCAATGATTTTTTTGTCAATCTTCTTGATATGAATACCCATTGGGAAGATACCTCTGGAAATGAAACCACGTTTGCAGGTCGTGACCGTAAATCAGGAAACGTAAAATGGACGGGCACAAGAGCTGATTTAATTTTTGGTTCAAACACAGAACTTCGATCTTATGCCGAAGTGTACGGGTCAAGTGACTCTGCTGCGAAATTTGTAAAAGATTTTGTTGCTGCATGGACCAAAGTGATGAATTTAGATCGTTTTGACTTAGCATAATAAGTAAACTATATAATTTGAAGAGGCAGTTTTTTAAACTGCCTCTTTTTTTGTTTTCAACTCAAAATTATTTGAATTGCCTAAGCCTTTTGAAAACAAGGCGTCTTGCCCCTTTTTTAAAAACTTGTTAATAAATATGAGAAGCACACTAAAAATCTAATTCTATATTTTGTGTAATTTCCAATTATGGAAATAGTATCTCAAGCTCATTTAAAAGAAAAGACACAAGTTTCCCCCAAATTAGAAAAATGCTCTTTCACAGGGAGTATAGCAGATTTTTACATTGGTCTTTCAGGTGTAAATAGTACTAATTCAGGCATTCGTATTGTAGGCGCTGTACGTCGCGATTTTGTAGAAAAGGCCATCAATAAGTTGCTAGGTCAAGGTTCTGACGGCCTTAACTGGCCCGTGGTACTCGACTTGAATAAAGAAATTCTTTACCACTCTTTTGAAGCACATGAAAATGGTTCTTCTGCCGTATTTGGTTGGCAAGAATATCAGGCGCAGTTTTTATCGGCTTAAATTTAAACTTTTATTTAAAAGTAAGAATTGCAATAATCTTTTTGTGGCATATATTGTAATAGTTTTTAAATAAAAACGTATTCATAAATAAGTTATTTCCTATATAATTAATTTTTTTATTTATTTTTGATTTTCAAAATACCGAATTCTAAA
>CAZKQM010000082.1:0-11773 GCA_964554895.1 uncultured Maribacter sp.
ACAGTTAAGGTAACTTATTCGTATTTATTTAGCTCATTTTCAACAAGTTGACAGTTTTATTTTTTTATTGTCATCAAAAAAAAATCGAAATATTGTAACTCAAAATAGATCTTGACGTCATATCTTTAAAGTAGTATAATCAATCAAAAAATATCATGAAAAATCGCATGAAAATAGGAATGCTTGTTTTATTTGTAGTCTTGCAATTTGGCGGTCATTTTAGTAGAGCGCAGCATCTTGAAGCCCAGTTTGATACCTTACTTGATGAACCTTATGGGGGTACTAACCCTGGTGTTACAGCTTTGGTCTATAAAGATGGCGATATTATATATAGAAAGGCTTTCGGTATGGCCAATTTGGAATTAGATGTAGCTATGAAACCTGAGAATGTGTTTGAAATTGGGTCGATAACAAAACAATTCACAGCAGTTGCCATTTTAATGCTTGAAGAGCAAGGTAAACTAGCCATTGATGATCAGCTTACAAAGTTCATACCTGATTATCCAGTGCATGGCAAAACCATTACCATTCATCACTTACTCAATCATACCTCAGGAATAAAGAGTTATACTGGTATGGCTGGTTTTATAGAATTTGCTAGAGAGGATCATAGTCCTGAAGAAATTGTTGATTATTTTAAAAATGAACCTATGGATTTTGACCCGGGCGATGACTATGTATATAACAATTCAGGATACATTCTTTTGGGTCACATCATTGAGAAAGTATCAGGTAAAAGCTACGCTGATTTTATTCAAGACCATATTTTCACGCCCTTAAAAATGACCCATTCTTATTATGGTAGTAAAACAAAACTGATTCCGAATAGGGCAGAGGGGTATTCGCCTAATGCAGATGGTTGGCAAAAAGCATTACCCATGAGTATGACTTGGCCGTATGCAGCAGGGGCGATTATGTCAAATGTTGACGATATGCTACTTTGGCATCAAGCAGTTCATAACAATACTTTGATTTCAAAGGCTAGTAAAGCCAAAGCGTTTGCAAATTCTAATTTAAATAATGGAAAGCCGATTAATTATGGCTATGGTTGGGCGGTAAACGAAATAAACGGTTCTCCAACCATTGAACATGGGGGTGGTATTTTTGGGTATACCACTGCCGGACTCTATGCTCCTGAGGAGAACGTTTATGTTATTGTTTTAACCAATCGTGATGGATCCCACCCTGGTGAAATAGCCTTAAATATGACAGCCCTTGCTCTTGATAAGCCTTTTATTAGTTCAGAAGCAGCCATTTCATTAACTAATGAACAGTTACAAAAATGGGTCGGTAATTATATTTTTGATGATGAGGTTTTACGATCTGTAACTTTTGAAGAGGGTCAATTATATAGTCAACGTGAAGGAAGTGATAAACTAGAAATTTTTCCTGTATCTGAGCATACCTTTATTTTTGAGGACGGAACGAAAAGATATGTATTTAGTGAAGAAAATAGCGTAAAGAAAGTTCAGTTTTCTGATCGAATAAGTGTCAGTGAAGGTGTTGAAACAGATAAAAAACCAGCAACTGAAAAAGAGGAAATTAAAATTGACACCAAAATACTTTCAGATTATGTTGGCGAGTTTGTGATTGCTCCTTCTTTTAGTATTGTGGTAACAAATAAAGATCAGAAACTGTATATTCAAGCGACAGGGCAACAAAGGTTTCAGGTGTATCCTGAAGCCCAAGACACCTTCTTTTTAAAGGTAGTGGCAGCAAAATTGGTTTTTGAGCGCGATGAAAATGGCACTGTAAATGCAGTGATGCTTCATCAAGGAGGTCAAGAAATTAAAGGAATTAAAAAGTAGTTAAGATGCTTTCTTAGCCTTAATTTTTCGATCAATTTTCCTGCGCCAATAAATGATGAAAAAGGTGCCAATGACTGAAGGTAAAACCCACGCAGTAATCGTCCAAAATTTTAAACCTGCCACGATAAATGCTGTTATTGCGGCAATTAAACCCGCAATCATATAGGTTAAATGAGCTAACAACCATGCCTTTTTATTCGATTTGAATTTTTTGTAGAACGTAAAATTTTGAATCGTCAAGAAAAGACCTAAACCGCCAAAAACCATATAAAGAATATAATCTTCAACAGCTTCGAAAAACCCATAAATTCCGATACCTAACATAAATAATGAGAAAATGAACATGGCACTTGATAGGCCAATGTCAAAAGCCCCAGCCTTATCTTTAGAAGGCAATTTAAAAGTTAAGGCTCGCCTACCTGCTAAAATGAGATAAATGGTAAAAAGTGAGATAAGAAATAGAAATAAACTTTCATGATTAGGCAACCATGCAATTGGTAAAATAAGCACACAACTTGTTATCATTGAATACGCAAAAATGTTTCCCAGTCGTTTATGAAGTTTGCTACCTTTTTTGACAGACATACTGCCAATGCCCGTTAAAAGTCCTATTCCGCCTAAAGCTGCATGAATGTAGATAACAACCGTGATCAGTGGTTCCATAATAGTTGGTATTTATTTGAACCAAAGATGCCAGTAAACTTTAAAAAATAATACTATTTCTTACTCAATTGTGGGTTAAGTAGGCTGAATTGAGAAAATGCACCCTACAAATTTGAAGCAACACTACTTTTTACTTCCAAACGGCATCAAGCTTTATGAGGTTTGAATGACCTTTTGCAAGCATACGTGTTTGGTCTTCATTCCAAATTTCACAGGCTGTATTGATTATTTGATTTCCGTTTTTAGTAATTGAAGTCTTAGCAATAATTATATCGCCAGCTTTAGCAGATGCAAAATAATCAACGGCTAAATTTACGGTGGTATACATATTAGCTTTACCTAAAGACCAAACGGTCGCACCTACAGCATCATCAATAATTGCAGCAGTAGTACCTCCATGTAGTGTGCCCATTGGGTTGGTCATTTCTTCGCGAATGGTATATGAAAATTCGAGCTTTCCTTCTTCCGCACTCAGCAGTGTAGGATTCATCCATCGCATTAATGGCGAAATTGAAGCTTTGGAGTCTTTACCAATCCATGACTTTATAATAGTGAGCGCTTTATTCATTATTTGTATTTAGAATGCTATCGAATTGTTTGTACATGTAAAAGTAGTTTTTTTTCTTAGGATGAGTTCTTTATATTTGAGATGAAGTCAAGTAAAAAGCTAGAACTATGAAAAACATTACCGTCATAAGTTTCGTCATTCTTTTATTTTCAGGATTTTTTAGTACGGCGCAAAAAGATTCTGAATTACTTGGAAAATGGAATTTGATTCTTACTGAAAACGGAGAAGAAGTACCTTCTTGGTTAGAGATTAAAAAATCAGGAGTATCAACTTTGGTGGGTAGTTATTGTTACAAATTTGGTAGTGCAAGACCAGTTTCAGAAATTAAAGTGAATGATGGTAAATTCAGTTTTTCAGTTCCTAATCAATGGGAGCCAAAAGGCTTTGATATGCAAATGATGGGTATGCGTGATGGCGAAGGATTGAAAGGTACACTTATTTTTACTGACGGAAGCGTACATACATGGGTAGGTAAAAGAGCTCCAAAATTGAACTATAATGAAAACCCAAAATGGGGTAAAGAAATCGCACTTTTTAATGGAAAAGATTTAAAGGGATGGACTGCATTGAAAGAGAATCAATGGATAGTTGAAGACGGAATTCTCAAAAGCCCGAAACCTGGTTCTAATTTAGTTAGTGACCAAAAGTTCAATGACTTTCGAATAAAGGTTGAATTTAGGTACCCAAAGGGAAGCAATAGCGGGCTCTATCTTCGCGGGCGGTATGAAGTGCAAATGACTGATGATATAGGAAAAGAACCCTCTTCAGTCTATTTTGGCGGTGTCTATGGGCATCTAACCCCTAATGAAATGGCAGCAAAACCCTCAGGTGAGTGGCAAACGTATGACATCATATTAATTGGTAGAAGAATTACGGTTGTGGCCAATGGTAAGACCATTATTAATAATCAAAATATACCTGCTATGACAGGTGGCGCTTTAGATAATGATGAAGCAGCAGCAGGCCCAATCATGCTTCAAGGAGATCATGGTCCTATTGATTTTAAAAGTTTAGTTATTATACCAGTGGTTAATTAGCTTTAATAGCAGAATCAAGCTATGTACTGAGGTTATAATTGAGCTTTTAAGTATTGAATCTTTAGTTCAAGATTTCAACTTTCTCAATGTATACATTGACCTGTGGCCAATCGCCTTTACCCACATCAACAGCATTAATTTTATCAACTATGTTCATGCCTTGAATCACTTTGCCAAAGGGTGTGTACCCGCCATCGAGATGGTAAGAGCCGGGTTTGGTTACCACGATAAAAAACTCATAAGGCGACGCCAATTTATGAGGGTTATTGTTCTCGCTGCTAGGCATTGATAAAGTACCTCGGTGGTGTTTATGCCCTTTTTTTGTGTCAGGAGGTAAAAGATAACGACCAATTTTTCTTCTCTTTGCGGTCATGTCAGCATCATCAGAACTCCCCCCCTGTATGATGAAGTTTTTAACAATGCGATGAAATTGTGTACCATCAAAATAACCTTGCCTTGTTAGATAGATAAAATTGGCTTTGTGGTAGGGTACACCATCAAACAACTTAACTTTAAAGCTACCTAAGTTGGTAGTAATTTTAAGTTGGTTTACGTTTAAGTTTTTTTGATATTCAAAAAAGAATTCAATAGCGTTTTCCTCAGTTAATTTAAAAGGTTCAACTTCTTCATGTACGGGTTCAACAATACTATCAATAGAAGTAGCAGTTACTTTCTTAGATGATTTTGTAGGGGTAGTTTTATCATTACAACTGACTAAGAATAATAGTGGTAATATTGCAGTAATCGCGAATTTTTTCAAGTTATATGCGCTTTTCATATCTCGTTAAAAAGTTATCAAAAATAGAAAATCTAGAATTACCTGGAGAAGCATCTCATTTTAAAATGATGGCTGAATTTAGGTTAGATGAGTTGAAGGCATTACAGAACAAAAAGAGAAATCCGAAAAGGGCCGCCGTTTTAGCACTTTTTTATCCTGATAAAAATCAAGAAGCACACTTATTACTCATCCTAAGAAAAACATATCAAGGGGTTCATTCAAACCAAATAGGTTTTCCAGGGGGTAAGGTTGAAGAAACAGATGTTGATTTGAAAGCTACTGCGCTACGCGAGGCACATGAAGAGGTTGGTATAAATATTGCGAAGGTTTCGGTTTTAAAAAAACTAACTAATGTATATATTCCGCCGAGTAATTTTGAGGTAACTCCGTTTATTGGTCTAAGTGAAGAACCTATAGAATTTGTACTTCAAGTATCAGAAGTAGAGGCCTTGGTTGAGGTACCCTTAGATTCGATATTAGATGACTCAAAAGTATTTCAACAACAATTATCAACCTCGTATGCCAAAAATATTTTGGTGCCTGCCTATAATTTTGAAGGGCATACGGTTTGGGGTGCTACGGCAATGATGATAAGTGAAATTAAAGCGATGCTCAAACAAATAATATAAGCTCTAGTAAGAAGATAGGTTTTTCAATTTATTGTATTTTTACAGTATATGCCAATCTTTAAAGAAAACCCCTTTGGACATATCCTCTTTTTAAAAAAGTGGATTATTAGAATTCTTGCAGTGATCACGCATCAGCGTTACAAACGTTTTAATAAACTTGAAATTGAGGGCTCAGAAATTCTTAGAAATTTACCAGATGCCAATGTGCTCTTTGTAAGTAACCATCAAACCTATTTTGCTGATGTTGTTGCTATGTTTCATGTTTTCAATGCTAGTTTAAAAGGGCGTGATGATTCGATTCGAAATCTACTAGGATACATTTGGCAACCTAAACTGAATATGTATTACATCGCGGCAAAGGAAACTATGAAGGCAAGTTTGCTTGCTAAAATTATGGCCTATGCAGGTTCTATTAGTGTAGAACGTACGTGGCGCTCTGAAGGCAAAGATGTAAATAGAAAAGTTAAATTCAGTGATATTTCAAATATTGGAACCGCCCTTGAAGACGGCTGGGTAATAACGTTTCCGCAGGGTACCACCACACCCTGGAAACCCCTTAGAAAGGGTACAGCGCATATTATTAAAAAGTACAAGCCCGTTGTAGTACCTGTCGTTATTGATGGTTTTAGACGTTCTTTTGATAAAAAAGGATTACGAATAAAGAAAAAAGGAATTTTACAATCAATGGTTATAAAAGAACCATTAGATATTGATTTTGAAGACGAATCTTTCGAATCAATCATTGAGAAATTAGAATATGCCATTGAACAGCATCCTTCATTTTTAAAAGTTATTTCAAAAGCCGATTTAATGGCTTATGAAGAAGAAAACAAACAAAGAAAATATAACATTACAAACTAAATTTCTAGCTTCTTTAATTCCTTGTAATTCACTTGTAATTTTCTAACCAAACGGCCATAAAGAAAGAAGTATACGGCTCCCATAACTAGTACAGTTAAAACACCGGCACCGAGCATGGTTACTGCAAATACTTTTTTTAATTGTTCTGGTGATAAATTATCAACCTCTTTTGTAATGTTTAAATTGTTCAGAAAATCATCGTTAAAATAAATTCCGACAGCGACAAGCATAAAATAAAATAGAATCATTGATAAAGAAAAAATAACATAGTGTTTAACAGTTTTTCTTGTTTTTATAATTTTCTTCATCAAATTCTTTGCATCATCAAGAACAGAGATTTCTTGATACCTTATGTAAAATTGATAAATAAAATAGATAACCACTGAGTATTGAATGATACTTGCACTGATTAAATATTTTGAAAAATTTGATCCTGTGTACATTTCTAACCCTTGACGCGTAGAGGGTAAAAGATATAAAAGATGTGGTAAAACAAATTCTAAAATACTGATAATTAATATCCATTTAACAATTGAAGAAGACTTCTTCCAAATCATATTATAAATTTCTTTATAAGATAATTTAGGAAGATGGTTGTCTTTGTTTTGCCAATCTTTTTTTAATAAGTCCAGTTCATCCATCATAACTTAAGGATTCAATATGGTTCTTAATTTATTTTTGATTCTATTCATTTTCACTCTTGCATTCACTTCAGAAATACCTAAGGTTTCTGATATTTCACTATAATTTTTGTCCTCTAAATACAAAAAGACTAATGCCTTGTCAATATCACCCAATTGCTTTACAGCTTTGTACATTAATTTTAGTTGTTGCTCTTGAGTCTCATCATATTCGTCGGCTTTTATTTTAAAAATAACCGATTCATAATCTTGGGTCTTAATTCTTTTCTTTGATTTTCTATATAGTGTAATTGCTGTGTTCAACGCCACTCGATACATCCATGTACTGAACTTTGAATCGCCTCTAAATTTTGGGTAGGCTTTCCAGAGTTGAATCGTAATTTCTTGAAATAAGTCATTATGTGAATCTCTATCGCTGGTATACAACGTACAGACTTTGTGAACAATGTTTTGATTGTTCTCAAGCTCTGTTACAAATTGGTGTTCCAGTTCTTTATTCACTTGGTTGGAGGTCGTAATTAACTATTAGTTGCTTTAAAAAGGGCTTTGTTACAAAAAAAGGCCGAAAATCGACCTTTTTTATTCGAATTGAAGTTTGTTTTAATTTCTATAATCTAAAGCAGGTGCTCGGTCTCCAAGCAGCGGAATATATGTAAAATCAGCACCTCTCTTTTCTATAAATTCTTCTTTTGCCTTTTGAACAAGTTCTTTATTTTGAAGCAGTTCAATAGCCGTTAGGGTTAAGGTTTTAGCCGCAACCATCATGCCTTTTGTACCAATTGATGTTCCGCCAGCTGCAACTGCTTGCCAGCTATGTGCAGGTGTGCCAGGTACCCAAGTTGCAGCACCCATGCCCACGGTGGGAACAGCAAAACTTACGTCGCCAACATCGGTAGAACCATAGGCACGAGCTTCAGTTTTAAAAGGTTGTACATTTTTGGCAACTTTTACATTGGCTTCTTTTTGACCGAGACTAACTGCAATTTTATCAGCAAAAATCTTTTCTTCGGGGGTATATGCTATGCCACCAACTATAGAAAGATTATCATGCATTAATTTTTGAAGTGTCAAATTGGGAAGCAATTCGTGAGTACCACCAATCATTTCATAGTCCATGGTAGTACCTGTTCCCAAAGCCGCACCCTTTGCCGCATTCACAATACGATCAAAAATATCAATCACAACATCACGTTTATTATGTCTGGCATAGTAATACACTTCCGCGAAATTAGGTACTACGTTGGGTGCTTTTCCACCATCAGTTATCACATAATGAATTCGTGCTTCTTGTATCACATGTTCGCGCATCATGTTAACCATGGCATTCATAGCTTCAACACCATCTAAGGCAGAACGTCCTTTTTCAGGAGAGCCGGCAGCATGAGCTGAAACACCGTAGAATCTAAATTTAGCAGATTTATTGGCTAATGCTGCGCCAGCGCTAGCTGCATTTTGTGAACTTGGGTGCCAATGTAAAGCAACGTCAACATCATTAAAAAGCCCCGCTCTTACCATATACACTTTACCCGATCCTCCTTCTTCAGCAGGAGTGCCATAAAAACGTATGGTACCTTTTATTTTGTTGGCCACCATCCATTCTTTTGTGGCTATGGCTGCCGCTGTTGATGCCGTACCAAAAAGATGATGCCCACAGGCATGGCCGGCTTTTTTTCCGGCCGATTTTTTCTCTGCAACTGCCTCTTGTGAGAGACCTGGTAAAGCATCGTATTCGCCCAAGATAGCTATGATCGGATGCCCAGAGCCATATTCAGCAATAAAAGCCGTAGGAATTTCGGCCACCCCTTTTGTAATGGTAAAACCTTTATCTTCTAAGGTCTTTTGAAGTAGGGCAGAACTCTTTTCTTCTTGGTACCCCATTTCGGCTAAATTCCAAATGTCATGTGCTATTTTACCATATGTTTCGGTTTTATCATCTAGTTTTTTGATGACGTCATCTACTTTTTTCTGTGCACTAATTGTGGCACTAAGAAAAAAGGTAATAAGTATGGGTATGAGTCGCGTTTTCATTTTTCTAAAGTTTTGTTCTTAAAGCCATAAATATAGAAAATGAAACGAAACAACACCTGAAAAATAGTTTCAATTTCTAGGATGGAAGTTTTTCATAACCTCGGTCAAATGACTTCGATTAACATGCATATATACCTCGGTGGTTGTAATACTTTCGTGACCCAACATTTGTTGAATGGCTCTGAGATCTGCTCCATTTTCTAACAAATGCGTTGCGAAAGAATGGCGAAAGGTATGCGGACTTATATTTTTTTTAAGCCCAATGTTGGTTGCGATTTTTTTGATGATCGTAAATATCATGGCTCGTGTTAATTGCTTGCCTCTGCGATTTAAAAAAAGAATGTCATTAAAACCTTTTTGAATGGTTTGATGAATTCTAATTTCATTTTTATAGGTGGAAATATATTTTTTGTTGATTGAACTAATTGGAACAAAGCGCTGTTTGTTTCCTTTACCTGTTACTTTGATAAAATCTTCATCAAAATAAAGGTCAGAAATTTTAAGATTTATCAGTTCAGAAACACGTAGTCCGCAACCATAAAGGGTTTCAAGCATTGCGCGGTTTCGTTCGCCTTCGGGTGTAGAAAGGTCAATTGAATTGATGATGTTATCAATTTCTTCTTCAGATAAAGTGTCTGGTAATTTTCTTCCAATTTTTGGCGATTCAATTAAATCCATAGGGTTCTCCTCACGATATTTTTCAAAAATTAAATAAACGAAAAAACTTTTGAGACCTGAAATAATACGTGCTTGAGAACGTGGGTTAACCGATTTTGCAATCTCATAAACAAATTGCTGAAGTGTTTCTTTTTGTATTTGATTAGGACCTATTGTCAGACTTTTTTCTTCTAGAAATTGTACTAATTTTTCAACATCGAGTACATAGTTGGTAATCGAATTTATGGCCAATCCTCTTTCAATTTTAAGATAATGTTTATAATCTTTCAAGGCATTTTTCCAATTCATTTATTAAAGATAAACAAAGTTCAATTTTATGAACATAATCCATTATGTATTATCTTAAAACTTGTTAATCCGATTCAATTTTTCTATGTAATTCGGAAAAATTTGAATCAAGAATAAGAATTTTAGTGCAATAAATGGTTCTAGGCACAACCTCGCATACCTCAAAATTGCTCTAACGAACTTTGCCGTATAATTTAATGTTGAACTCCACTATTTTTCTGTAACAAATTTTTAAAAAAGCATGAAGCCAGAGATTAATGAAATGTATATTTTGGTAATTATACATATGGTTCGGTGTTTGCTAGTAAAGTTTTATATATTTGAATAATAACACTAGAATAAATAAATTATGAAAAAAGTACTTCTCTTATGCGCGTTATTTTTTTTGACGGCGACAACAATTCAAGCACAAGGCAGTGTAAAAGTTGGTCTTTCTGGCGGACTTTTAAACAGTGACACCAATATTAAAATTGACGTACCCATTATAGGTAATGTTTTCAATGGCGATGCTATTAATGAAACTGGTTTTTATATAGGTGGGTTGGTTGATATTGAAGTATTGCCAGAGTTTCATATTCAGCCCGAGGTCTTATACGGTAGTGCGGGCGATTTATCATTTGTTTATGTACCTATTTTGGCAAAGTATTACGTAGCAGGTAAATTTAATATTCAAGCAGGACCTCAATTTACAATTTCTTCAAATGTTGACGAGATTAAAGATGCACTTGAACTCATCAGTAATGATTTAGATGATGCTGTTAAATCTTTAGGAATCGATTTAGCTGTAGGAGCTGGCTTTGATGTAACGAATAAACTGGCGATACAGGCCAGATATACTTTTGAATTGACAAACAGGTATGATGGCCCGGCTGCAACGGCTTTATTGATTAAACCCAATAATTTGTTTATCGGGGCTGCTTTTACCTTTTAAGAGTTTCAATTGTTTTAAAAAAACGGCTGAATGGCGGCTTTTTTTGTTTCTTAAATCTTTGCTTACCAACAGAAATAGTGAATACAAGCATATTTTTAAATGTTTGACAACAAAAATGGGGTCATACAAACTAATCATTATAGTTTTAAGGTATTAATCATCAAATCGTATTTAAAATGAAAAAAAGTCTTCTATTTATAGTATTAGTATTTGCCGCATTTTCGCTTCAAGCACAGCGAAACGTTGATCGTACCAATTTCAGAGCTGGTGTTAACGGTGGCCTAGTTTTAGGCGATTTTTCAGAAGCCTATACATTTGGATTAGGAATTGAATTGTCTCACCATTGGGGTGTTTCAAAGACCCTCGATATTGGAGTAGCCAGTGGTTTTTTTAATGCCTTTGGTGAAAGTGTAGAATTTGATACTTTTGGCAGTGCATTTGCAACTGAATTTCCTAATGTTCAATTTTTACCAATAGCTGCATCTTTACGAGTTTACCCAGGTAAAAACGTTGGTTTTAAATTAGGTGGAGACGTAGGCTATGCCCTTGGTATCAATGAAGGTAATGACGGAGGGTTATATTATAGACCAACCTTAGGTATAGATTTAAAAGATGGTACTAATGAATTCAATGTTTCTTACATGGTTGTAAGTAATGATTTTGAATTTTCTGCAGTTATGTTAAGCTATTTATTTCTTTTCTAGGTAGCAATTAAAATAGTAATTCAAATGAAATGGTTATCAATTGAATTGATAATCATTTTTTTTTGGCGCAATTCATTTTGTTACACTATATAGTTTTTACTATTATTTACAATTATGATGTAATAAATAATAATAATTATCAGAAATCTTTCTATTTTA
>CAZKQM010000083.1:0-11773 GCA_964554895.1 uncultured Maribacter sp.
GCATTTGACTGCAAGGACTTCAACTTAATTAAGGGTGGAAGACCGGATTTACCTCGACTCCGCTCGGCACAGGCTTCTCACCCTACCCTTCATTATAAAAACAAAAAAAGTCCCTGCATTTGACTGCAAGGACTTCAACTTAATTAAGGGTGGAAGACCGGGTTCGAACCGGCGACTTCTGGTACCACAAACCAGCGCTCTAACCAGCTGAGCTACAACCACCATTTGTAAGCGTTGGCAAATGTAATTTTTTTTACTTGATCTTTCAAAATAAAGCTTCTAAAAAGATTTTAAAAGTGTCAAAAAATTGATTATCGTTCAACCCCATAGTTTTAAATGCCTTACATCAGTATTAAACCATTTCACAACATATTTTTTTGAAAGGATAATCTAGATGGTAGATTTATGTTCTAACTATAACCAGAAGTGATGTCCCAATCTTTTCAACCTAGACCAAATTTCAATGGTTCAATACTGATTTTGGTAATGCTTGTTATGATCAGTACTTCCGTACAGACGTATGGTCAAAAAGCTATACGTGATAGTTTGCGTATTGAATTACACAAATCTGAGGCAAAACTTCAATCAAACGCACAAGACACCACCCACATCGATGCTTTAAATACACTGGCGAACAAAATGCGCTTTATTAAGCCTGATAGTTTAGCACTTCTAGCTGATAATGCATTAAAACTCAGTGCAAAAATTGGATACGAAAAAGGCACAATAGAGGCATTGAATGGTAAAGGCGATTACCAATCTGACCGAGGAAATCATGACCTTAGTATTACTTTATACAAAAAAGCATTACAACGGTCGAAAGCGATTAAAGATGATTATTTGGTATTGGCTACCATGAGTCGATTGGCAAATGAGTATCAATATCAGGGTAATATTGAAATTGCTTTAAATGAAATGCTTGTTGGTTTAGAAAGGGCCGATTCTTTGAAAATCAAAGAAATGCAGTCAATCTACAATGAGAAGATAGGCATGCTTTATGCAAATCAGAATGATTATGATGAAGCACTTACCTATCTTAAAGAATCTAAAAAAACAAATGATTTCATTCAAGATGAAACGAGATCGGCTTATACCATGGCAAATTTAGCATCTGTTTATGCCGATGCCAAGCAATATGATTATGCCATGTTTCATATCAATAGTTGTATTACAACCCTTGAGAATTTAGGCGTTATGAGTCAACTTGCCTTAGCCTATGAAATCAAAGGAAAGATTTATTTGAATCAAGAAAAGTTCAAATGGGCTTCTTATTGGTATGACCAGAGCAAGGTGCTTCATGAGAAAAGTGTGGAATATACACGTGGAAAAATTGATCTTTTAAATGGTTTAGCAGAAGTACACTTAGGACTTAAAAAAGACAGCATCTCAAATGCCTACGCGCTAAAAGCATATAATCTTTCAAAACATTTACAATCAAAAAAGGGACTCAAAAATTCATCACAAACGCTTTACAAAATCAATAAACAAAAAGATAATTTTGAAGAAGCACTGAGTTACCATGAAATTTTTCAACAATTATCTGAGACCCTATCGCTTAAAAAAGGAGAGAAAAGTTTATTAATGCTCAAAACCAAAATGAAGCATATACGTCAGAAAGAGCAGCAATTGGCTGAAAACAAGAAGACGCTTGCCCGCCAAAAAAATTATATTATCGTATCTCTTGGTATTTTGTTAGTGCTTGTACTAATTATCTTTTTAGTCAAACGAAGCGAAAAAATTCAAAAACGTTTGAATAAAGAATTATACGCTAGCAAAAGCGAGTTAGAAAGTCATGAAATAGAATTAATTGAACTACATAATACTAAAGACAGACTGTTCTCTATAATTGGTCATGATTTAAGAGGACCCATTGGTGCTTTTCAAGGACTCATTCAAATGTATACCAAGGGCGAGGTTACCAAAACTGAATTCTTGGAATTTATTCCGAGATTAAAAACAGATATCGATCATATCTTTTTTACAATGAACAATTTACTGTCATGGGGGTATAATCAAATGAAAGGCGGAAATAGTGATCCTGAAAAAATAGTACTAATGAATTTAGTCGATGACAGTTTACACTTATTAGAGGAAACTGCGCATAAAAAATCAATTAAAATTGTCAATAGAGTAACTGCTGATTTTGTAGCATGGTCAGACAAAAATCAAATTGATGTTGTAATTCGAAATCTAATGAGCAACGCTTTAAAGTTTACTCCAGAAAACGGAATGGTAACCGTTGAGGCAAAGGAACTTGGAGATAAAATTGAAATTTCTGTTCGAGATACAGGCATTGGAATGGACAAAGAAACCCGAGAAAAGATTTTTACCAAAAACGCAAATATTACAACTTACGGCACCAATAATGAAAAAGGAACGGGTCTTGGCCTAACCTTATGTAAAGAAATGGTTGAGAACAATCAAGGAGAAATTTGGGTAGAAAGTGCACCCACCATAGGTACTAGTTTCTTTTTTACATTACCTAAAGCTAAAAAAGAAACAGCCTCAATTAAGCGTGCGAGTTAGATTAGGTCGTTTAGCGAGTCTACGCCTGCAAAACGTTCAACATTGAAACCTTCTGCGTGTTGCACCCCTATCATTCTTCCTAAATCACGAGCACGATACACGACACTATCAATAAAATTTTTACTGCTGATAGGCGTTTCTGGTTCTTTACTTTTAGGGTCGTAAAATTGTGAGCCATAGGCCTTAATCGCTGCTACCTTTTTATCCATAAATCCGCTGACATCAACAACAAAATCTGGTTCTAAATTTTTCCATTGTATGTAATGATAAACCACCTTAGGTCTCCATTTTTCCTGCTTTTCGGTGCTATCAGTTAGGTTCGTCTCAATTTTTATCAATCCGCTTAGAAAACAGGCATCACTGACTAAACTACTTCCTTTTGGGTGATCTATATGTCGATCATTAATGGCATTACACAATACAATATCTGGTTGGTACTTTCGAATCATTTTTATAACCTCCATTTGATGGTTTTTGTCATTGACAAAAAAACCATCAGCAAAGGCCAAATTTTCACGCACTGCAACACCCAATATTTCAGCTGCTTTTGAAGCTTCTTTATCTCGTATTTTTGCAGAGCCACGCGTACCTAATTCTCCCCTTGTTAAATCAACAATTCCCACTTTAGAACCTTTGGAAATTTGTTTCGCAATGGTTGCACCAGCACCTAATTCGGCATCATCTGGATGCGCGCCAAAAACAAGAATATCTAACTTCATTATACGTTTTTAATTTTCTTTAAACCGATACGCATCCTAGGTAGCGTGAACCGTTTTACTCGAATTTACTTTGGTAATCGCATTTTCAATATCGGCAATTAAATCTTCTACTTCCTCTATCCCTGCAGAAAAACGAATAAGTCTGTCTCTAATACCCTGCCGCTCTCTTTCTTCAGCACTCATTAAGGCATGTGAAGTTTCTGCCGGAGAAATCAATGTGCTTTCTACACCAGCTAGACTCATTGTCGATTTTATCAGACTTAGATTTTTACGGAATTTTACAGAACAAACATCTTTTAACTCAAAAGACAACATACCACCAAAACCATGCATTTGTAATTTTGCCAATTTGTGATCTGAATGAGATACTAAACCAGGGTAATAGACCTCAGCTATAGCATCATTGGTATTTAAATAGTTCGCTAATTGCATTGCATTATCGTTTTGTGCCTTCACACGCAGGCCCATAGTCTTCATGCTTCGTTCTAAAAGCCACACGGTATAATCACTTAAACTACCGCCAAAATTCTTGGCGAGACCAAATATTTGGACAATATGTGCTTCTGAAGCGGCAACAGCACCTGCACAAATATCAGAATGCCCACCCATATACTTTGTAGCACTATGAATGATTATATCAAGACCAAAATCAGCAGGATTCTGATTAATAGGACTTGCAAAGGTATTATCAATCATTGAAACCAAGTTATGCTTTTTGGCCACCTCTGCCACCATGGTCAAATCAGTTATTTTTAATAACGGATTTGATGGGGTTTCAATATAAATAACTTTAGTATTTGATCTAATTTCAGCTTCAAAATCATGACGACTTAGCCCTTTTGTGAAAGAATATTCAATTCCGAATTTCTCAAACTCTTCTTGAATTAAATTAAAGGTACCACCGTAAAGCGCATCTTGTAAAACTATATGGTCTCCAGCCTTCAAAAAAGCCAGTAATGCTGTACTAATCGCAGCCATACCACTACCAAAAATCAAAGCCGATTCAGTATGCTCTAGTCTTGCTATTTTTTTAGTGAGCGCTTCTTGGTTGGGTGTATTAAAGTACCTTGGATATCTTTTTATATCAACATCTTCAAACGCATAAGAAGAACTCATATACAAGGGCGAAACGGCCCCCTTGAATTGTTTGTCTTCTACCTCGCCAACATGTGTACAAATAGTATTAATACCCTTTTTGATTGATTTCATTACTTTTCATTTAGCACACCTTAAAGGTATTAAATTTGTTTTCTTTTCTTCGGATAATTGATTTTGTACCGCCAAAGACTTATACCACCAAAAATTAAAAGGCCTAAAACAATATATTTAATATAGTCAGGTGTAATAGCTGCAGCACCACTTTGACCATAACTATGTAGACCAACGAGATAGTAATTTACCCCAAAATAGGTCATCATAATACTCGAGTAACCAAATACACTTAAAAAGTTGAAAGTCCATCTTCCTCTTAGACCAGGTACCAATCTTAAATGAAGAATAAATGCGTACACCATAATTGAAATTAATGCCCAAGTTTCTTTGGGATCCCAGCCCCAATAACGACCCCAGCTTTCATTCGCCCATTGTCCGCCCAAGAAGTTACCAATAGTCAACATGATAAGCCCAACTGTTAAAGCCATTTCATTAATTATGGTCAATTCTTTCAGTTTGATATCCATTCGTTTTTTATTCTTTTTGGTAGTTAAAATCATGAGCAGCAAACAAACCACCCCTAAGATCATACCTACTGTCAACGGACCATAACTACCTACAATAACAGCTACATGAATCATGAGCCAATAACTATCAAGCACAGGTACTAAATTCGATATGGCAGGATCTACCCAATTTTCATTGGCAATGAACAAAAACATTGACGCCACAAAAGTAGCGGCGGCTAAGGTCAAGTTACTTTTTCTTATAAAGAGCATACCAATTCCCACCGTTGCCCAAGCTACAT
Source organism: uncultured Maribacter sp. (assembly GCA_964554895.1). GTDB lineage: Bacteria > Bacteroidota > Bacteroidia > Flavobacteriales > Flavobacteriaceae > Maribacter_C. Next base: position 5,206 of record CAZKQM010000083.1, read on the forward strand.
AAAGAATGCTTTCGTACGCATTACTCCATGGAGCATGGCCAGATATAAACCAACGTAAAATTAAGCCAGCAGTATGCCAAAGAAAGAGAATAATGATGATGCCTTTTAATGCGTAAACGATTGCTTGCCATATTTTTCTTTCCTTAAAAATTTGAAAAATCAGCACAAAAAACAACAAAGTACCTATGAGCGCATAGCATCGAAACAACCAATGAAAAATGTTGAGTTTATTATAAATAATCTCAGTTTTAATTTTATCATCAGTGGGCATAACCTCACTACCCAATTTTGTTTGATTCTTTTTAAGATAAGATAACAATTGATCTGCTTGTGTATAATCGCCTGATTTTATAGCTTTTTGCAAGGTTTGCAGGTAGGCAGGAATTGCATTTTGAATGAACTTGCTATAGCCAACATCAGGAATTTCATAAGTACCGCCGCGATAGTCAACGGCTGAAATCCATTTGTTATTTTCGTCATTCGTCAACGGGAAAATTTTAAGAATTTCGCCACTAAGTGCTCTATTGAGTACACTTAATCTGAGATAGGATTCTATATAATCTTTCTGAAATTTATTTGGCGAAATGGTGTTAAACGCATCTTCAAGAAAAGGTTCTAGTTTATTGGCTCCATTTCTGTCAAAGAAATCAATAGCCTTGACATATTCTTGATCCTCAGGTACGCCAATAACTTTTCTGATGCTATCATTTTTACCTTTACGATCTAAAGCAATGAATTCGGCATTAAACCAAACGGGGGCATTCAACATCATGCTTATAAAAACCTGATCCGCCGTCATATCTTTATAGGTGTCTTGAAAACTTATTTTACGCAGCAATTCAGACGAAAACGTATGAATGGGTTTCATTCGACCTTCATCATCTTGTATAACCAAAGAAGCAAACTTTTCAGCATGTTCTTTAGACACTAATGTTGTTGCGATTACAGAATCAACCTGATCTTTGGTCGGCATAATCATGCCATGTGTATCATCTGAATGCCCAGAGGTATCTTGCGCGTTTAGGGTAAAGAAAACACCTAAAATCAAAACAATATTCAAAACTTTTTGCTTGTCTTTTAGTTTGGCTAAAGACGTCTGAAGGTCTTTAAATCTCGTTTTTCCGAAGAACATAATCCCCATTAATCCTAGATACAATAAAAAGTACCCGAGGTAGGTAATCCACGCACCCCATTGGTCGTGATTTACTGATAAGATCGTTCCTTTTTCATCTGGATCAAAACTCGCTTGAAAGAAACGATAGCCTTGATTGTCTAATATATTATTCATAAAAATATCATAATCAAAAGGTCTGTCATCTTTGACGGTAACTTTACTCATGAAAGACGAATAACCCTTTTCAGTACCTGGATATTTTTCAGCGATAAAATCATTCAACTGTACTGAAAAAGGAAGTGTGTATATTTTTGAACCGTATGCCAAATTGAATTTTAAATCATCAATTTCAACAGGGTCAGCGAAATCAAAAGTGCCCTTGCCTCCTAATATTTTTTTCTGAACAGTTTGATCGCCAACGGTAACATCAACGATTAAAGCCGATTTTGATCCTTCAGTAATCTCATTCTCAGGAATTTCAACTACCCCGTAAGAGCCTCTTGTTAGTAACTCAGGGATAACGAACTGCATACCCGCCATGGTATACAGCGACCGTAATTGAAATTGTTGCAAACTATCTTTGGCTACAACGCCTTGAAATTGATCAGCCATTCGCATAAAACTACCTTCAAAAGGGGTTTGAATTTGATAGGTTGAATCAGTAGTAAAAATATTGATAGCACCTTCAGTGGGTTGGTTCACTGCAAACAATATATTGTGAACATCGGTTACCCTTCCGTTTTCTAAATAATGTTCTTCTCTTTGCCCAGTACCTGCCTCAACAATTTTGAGATAATATTTTCCATTTTCATCAGGAACCAATCCTTCTTTTGCGCCCTTCAAAAATCCAGCATACGAAACCTGAAAAGGCTTACCGTTATATTCTTCTTGCCATGGCAAATCAGATTTTAAGGCTTCAGGCGTAACCATGATCTCTCGTTCTATAGTTTTACGCATGCCTTTTCCATCTATTTTACCATCAACATAGGCTGTTAAATAGGTTTTATCAGAATAAAATACATTTTCAACAGTGCCTTCTCGAATAGGCATCATGCCTTCATAACTTAAGTATCGTGTTATAAAAGCGCCTAAGATGATTAATACCCATGAAAGATGAAGGACTAGAACAGGCCATTTTTCCCATCGTAATAAACGATAACGGAACATGTTACCTAAAAAATTAACCATAAAAAAGAGCATAATGGCCTCAAACCACCAGGCGTTATAAATCCATATTCTTGCAGTTTCGGTACTATATTTACTTTCAACAAAGGTGCCAATACCCATGGCAAAGCCGAAAACAAGAAATAAAACGGCCATTAAACGGGTAGAGAAAAGTGTTTTTTTCAATAATGCTATCATCAAATATTGTCATAGTTTCAGTGCACAAAAATACCACCTTTTTATGATTTACAATTCATTTTAATGCCTTGAATCACACGAGTAAACAGACCATACAATAGACTCGAATTTGCTATTAGACAATCAATTTAAGAATTTTTAGGTCGGGCGTTAAAAATGTTTACATGAAAGAAAGTGCCCATATTACGGGCTCTGTTTTTCGCGATATTCGCTTTTTCGCCCTCAAACAATTGATCTACAGTTTCAAACCAAAGATTTAGCCAAACTCCGAAATGTTGCTCATTAATCGAATAATTAGCTTCCGCATCAACGATTTGATGTTTCAACAATGGATTTCCTTTAAATTTTCTAATAAAGAACAAATTTCCTTCCCAGAAATCAGTTAAACGCTCTAGATGAGCAGGCCAATCATGAATATGACGTTCAAAAATTGGACCTAATAATTTATTAGCTCGTACTTTTATATAAAAAGTATCTACCAGATTAAAAACGTCATTTCTATTTTCTATTTCTTTTTTCATAAATCTGATTTAGGAAGCAATCAGTAGAACTGTATTTGTAACTGTGGTTAAAATCAATAGGTTGAAAACGATTTTAGGTTTTAATAGTGCTAAAATCGAAGCATTATAGACCATTGTTACTATAAGGCAAAGCCCCAATTGCCATAACATTAGAGCACCTTTATTCTTTAGAATACTAAAAGCTGCCATAGATCCCAGGCAACTTTGAAAAAGAATAGAAAGAGGAATCATTAGCATAAAAGTTGAATTAAAACTATGAAATAATTTACGGTAAAGTCTCATTGATTTGTATTTTTAAATTTTTAAAAGCAAAACTAGAATGATGTATTTCATTATTTTATGATTTGAATCATACGAATTCATGTTATTGGAAAATTTACTTTGTGAGTATGGAGCGGAAAAAGTTACTCTAGATAAGTCTGAGATACTTTTTAATGAAGGAAGCAGAGCTAGTTTTTATTACCAAATATGTTTAGGTGAAATAAAAATGTACAATATTACCGAAGACGGAAAAGAATTTGTTCAAGGCCTTTTTAATGATGGAAATAGCTTTGGCGAACCCCCTTTAATAGGTAATTTTAAATATCCCGCTTCAGCGGCTGCAACAAAAGCCACAAGCCTATGGAGATTATCAAAAGATAAGTTTATAGAGCTATTAAAGGCGAATCCTGAGAAACACCTTGCATTTACAGCCTTACTTAGTAAGAGACTTGCTTACAAGGCCATGATTGGAAAAGAGGTGTCAATTCATCCTCCAGAACATCGTATTCTGACTCTATTAAAGTATTTAAAAAGTCAAAGTGAAGATTCGGAATTCATGGTCGAATTGACAAGGCAGCAAATTGCTGAACTTACTGGTTTAAGAGTGGAAACAGTGATAAGAGTAGTTAAAAAACTAGAGACTCAAAAAAAACTTCGTTTAGAAAATCATAAGATTATCATCTAATTCATAATTTCGTGCTATGATACATGTTACTCTTGTCGGCAACGGAAATCTCGCCCATCATCTTAGTAAAGTATTCAATGCGGCAAAAGGTGTGCATCTATTAGCTGTTTTACCCAGTCGCGACAAGCAACTTATTAACGTTTTAAATGATAAGAAAATTGAGACCTCAGATGTTTTTATTATTGCTGTAAGTGATAATTTCATATCAACTGTATCACAGCATTTTATAAAATATAAAAAACTAATTGTTCATACCTCAGGAGCTAGCTCAATTAATGCCTTGCCAGAAGAAATTCGAAGAGGTGTTTTTTACCCTTTGCAGACCTTTTCAAAAGAACGTGAAATAGCTTTTGACAGTATTCCTATTTGTTTAGAAGCTGAAAATTCTGCCGACCTGATTCTTTTAAAGGAATTAGCGCACCAAATTTCAAATGCCGTTTACGAAGTGGATTCCGTAAAACGCAAACAACTACATTTAGCTGCCGTTTATGTCAATAATTTTGTCAACCAACTCTATCATATAGGACAAGAAATATGTACTGAAAATGACCTCTCTTTTGATTTATTAAAACCCTTAATTAAAGAAACAGCCCATAAAATAGAAGATCTTTTACCTAAAACTGCACAAACCGGACCGGCCAAAAGAAACGACAAATCAACTATTGAAGAACATTTAGGTCAACTAAAAAATACGAATCATAAAGAAATCTATCAATTACTGACCCAATCAATACAGCAAAACCATGGAAAAAAGTTATAAAGAATTTCTAAAAGACATTAGTACTTTTGTTTTTGATGTTGATGGCGTTTTTACCGATGGCTCACTGCATATTACCAGTGAAGGTCAAATGCTTAGAAAGATGAATGTCAAAGATGGCTATGCCTTAAAAACAGCCATCACTAAAGAATATAATATTTGTATTATCACAGGTGGGTCTGATCCTGGCGTTGAAAAAAGACTTAAAGGTCTAGGTGTTGAAGCCATTTATTTAGGTGCGCATTTAAAAGAAGCGCCCTTAAAAGAGTATTTGAGTCAAAACAATATCGCTTTTGAAAATGTATTATATATGGGCGACGATATGCCTGACATACCCCCTATGAATTTAGTAGCCTTGCCCTGCTGTCCGCAAGATGCTGTGCCAGAGGTAAAGGCTATTTCTAAATATATTTCGCATCGAAACGGAGGTCAAGGCTGTGTTCGCGATGTTATAGAACAAGTTCTAAAAGTTCGTGGCGATTGGTATACAAACTTTAGTGCCACCAACGATTAAGACCCTATGTTAAAGGAAAAATTAAAAGACTACCACATCATCCTAGCGTCTGGCTCGCCGAGGCGACAACAGTTTTTTAAGGAATTAGGACTCGATTTTGAAATTAGATTAAAAGCTGTTGAAGAAATTTATCCGAAGGAATTAATAGGGAGTGAAATTTCAGATTATCTATCTGAATTAAAAGCCAAAGCCTTTTCAGGAACCCTGAAATCAAATGAGATATTAATTACCTCAGACACCGTAGTATGGCACAACAATCAATCTTTAGCAAAAGCAGCTGATAAAATTGAAGCATCAGAAATGCTTCGAACCTTATCAAATGAATGGCACCAAGTAATTACATCAGTGACCTTTATGACCAACAGCTCGGTTCAAACAGTTCATGATTGCACTGAGGTTAAGTTTGGGCATCTCTCAGAAAAGGAAATTGAATATTATGTGTCTCAATGTAAGCCATATGACAAAGCGGGGGCCTATGGCATTCAAGAATGGATTGGTTTGGTTGCCATTGAAGCGATAAAAGGTTCTTACACCAATGTTGTAGGCTTACCCACGCATTTGGTGTACAAAACTCTAATAAACATGGCTAGCTAATTGAATTTCAGTAATTTTAAGAAAAGATATGTTATGAAAAGAAAGATAAAATATACGTTGTACGTACTACTTCCTATACTATTCATAGTTTCTATATCATGTAAAGAAAAAGTAAGTAGTCAAAAAGAGATAGCCCTATTAAGTTCGGTTGAAGAAATTGCGCCAACCAATAAAAAAGCATTATCTGAAGAATTCAAAAAATACTGGTACGCCGGCGAAGCAGAATTAACTTCTTATGCATTAAAACAAGCACGTTACGGAGAAATTCGAGATGGTAATGCCATGCTGATTTATGTCACAGAACCCTTTTTAGCTGATACCCAAGTAAAAGCTGATGGTCAGAAGGATTCAAACATTCCTGTATTAAAACTCAACAGCACCAAAAACTATTTTACGGGTATTTATCCTTACTCCATAATGACCAGTAGTTTTTACCCTGTACATGATGATCAACATGCCATAAAAGTATCGTTTTCAAGTCAAGAATGGTGCGGTCATGTGTATGCACAAATAAACAACCGATCGATGTTTGAAATTAACTCACATTCATATTTTGAATCAGAGGCTGATCAAAGTTTAGAAATAGATAAAAACATTCTTGAAAATGAGTTGTGGAATAGGATTAGAATTAATCCTGAAAATCTTCCAGTCGGGAAACAAAAAATTATTCCATCATTAGAACATATTCGATTGTCTCATAGTAAATTAAAACTTTATGATGCAATCATAACTTTAACTAAAAAAGATGCTATTTCTACCT
>CAZKQM010000084.1:0-11435 GCA_964554895.1 uncultured Maribacter sp.
CCTGTATATCCTGAACCACCTATTATTCCTGCTTTAATCATTATTTACGTGATTATATATTTTACCTGAATTCGATAGTATTTTTATAAATCCTTTCGCATCATCAGCGGACCATGCTTTGTTCATTTCGCCGTAACTTCCAAAAGAGGCATTCATCAAATCATGTTTAGATGAAATACCGTTTAGTCTGAATTGGAAAGGATATAAGCCAACAAAAACATCGCCTGAAACTGTTTTTTGCGTATCGGTTAAGAAAGCCTCGATATTGCGCATAACGGGGTCTAAATAATTGCCTTCATGCAAAAGCATTCCGTAAAAATTACCCTGCTGTTCTTTCTGATATTGTTGCCATTTTGAGAGCGTATGTTTTTCTAATAAGTGATGCGCCTTGATGATAATCAAGGCTGAGGCGGCTTCAAAACCTACTCTTCCTTTGATGCCTATTATGGTATCGCCCACGTGAATATCACGACCAATGGCATACTTCGAAGCCATCAATTCTAATTTTTCAATATTCGCAACAGGATTATCCTTTTGGCCATCAATAGCTACTAATTCTCCCTTTTCAAAAGTGAGTTTTACTTCAGAAGGTTCTTTTTGTTGCAATTGACTTGGGTATGCCGAATCAGGTAAGGGTTTATTTGAAGTTAAAGTTTCATCTCCACCTACTGATGTGCCCCATAAGCCTTTATTTATTGAATATTTCGCCTTTTCCCATGGGTAGTCAATTCCGTTTAGTTTGAGATAAGAAATCTCTTCTTCACGCGCTAATTTGTTGTCTCTAATGGGGGTAATGATTTCAATTTCAGGGGCGATAATTTGAAAAATCATATCAAATCGCACTTGGTCATTACCTGCACCTGTACTACCATGAGCAATGTATTTTGCACCGACTTTCTTGGCGTAGTTTACAATTTCAATGGCTTGAACAATTCGTTCTGCACTAACCGAAAGCGGATAGGTATTGTTCTTCAAAACATTGCCAAAAATGAGGTATTTGACTACTTTTTCATAAAAAGTCTGCACCGCATCAATTGAGATATATGAAGTGGCACCCAACTGCAATGCTTTCTCTTCAATAGATTTTATTTCTTCGGATGAAAATCCGCCCATATTTACACTTACGGCATGGACTTCAAAACCCTTTTCTTGTGATAAATATTTGGCACAATAACTGGTGTCTAATCCGCCGCTGTATGCTAAAACTAATTTGCTCATTTTGTATTAATCTAACTGTTAATTCTAGCAGAGTCGAGAACAAGTTTTTAGCATGAATGCATCTCGACTCCGCTCGATGTGACCGGGTTATTTTGATTTCTTTTTTAGGAATAAACTTTCCTTAATACTTTTTAATCTTTTAAATGCTTTGCTATTTACTTTCTTATCTTCCTTGGCTTTTGTTGTGGGATCATACAACATGCCTGTACACAAGCACATTTTTTGATCAGTTCTAGTAAGCACATCAAAATTTTTACAAGTTTGACATCCTTTCCAAAATTCTGGGTCATCAGTCAATTCTGAAAAAGTTACCGGTTTGTAACCCAATTCATAATTGATTTTCATTACGGGTAGTCCTGTAGTAATTCCGAAAATTTTGGCATCAGGAAATTTCTCTTGTGATAACTTAAATATGGTTGCTTTGATTTTTTTTGCCAGTCCTTTCGATCGGTAATCGGGGTGTACAATCAATCCTGAATTGGCAACATACTTTTCATGTCCCCATACTTCAATATAGCAAAAGCCAGCAAAGCTATCTCTATCTAAAGCGATAACTGCATTGCCATTTTCTAGCTTTTTTCGAATGTACTCAGGGGTACGTTTTGCAATTCCTGTACCACGAACCTTTGCCGATTCAGCAATAGTGTCACAAATAATTTGTGCGTACTTAAAATGTGATGTGTTAGCAACAAGAATGTTCATTGCTATGATGATTTAGAAATGATAAAAAGAAAAATTTGATGTGCTTGTGCGGAACTGGACTCACCTAGTTCCATGAAATGTGTAGTACCCTTACGGGCGACGACGGCGGGGTGCGAATGGACGTACGGGAGCAGTGATGCTCAAAGAAGTTAAAATGTAGTTTTGTGCGTTCATTATGGGGTAAATGTACAAATTATCTTGAACTGACCTAAATCAAGTGATAATTTTTACAAAAACTTCAAGTTTTGTTACGATATGCCACTAATTCATAAATCAAAAAGCTAAAAACTGCTAAATACTCAAGGGCCAATAACCATAAGTTCTCTTTAAAATCTGCTAATGAATAGGCATAATAACTAAGTACAACTGCTGCAGACCAAATAAAAGCATACCTATATTTTGTAAATGCAGTTAATACTACAAGAAAAATAACATACCAAGGATGCACCGTAGCTGACATGAAATAATAGAGCGTTAATACCCATAGCATTGAAGTTATCAAAACTGATAACTTTTGATTTTTTCTTAGAAATGTAAAAAGCAAAACTAGTATAACTGTGATTATAGGCGTTATTTTTCCGTAGCTTTTAATCAATTCCCAGGGCTTAGCATCGAGTTGAATACCTATGTACTTGATGGCATTCCATATACCTGCATTGAATTCGAAGTTTGAAAACCATAGTCCGATGGTTTGAGAGTAGTTGGTTATAAATTCCGAAGAATAAAACGGGGCAAAGAGAAGGAGAGAAGTTACTCCAATAAGTATATAAAATACAACGCTTCTTTTGAATTTAAAATAGTTTAAGAATAATGGAAGAAATAAAAGGGGCACCAGTTTCACAGAAATTGAACAGGCATAAACCACCGCAGCCCATTGCCATTTCTGAACAGAAAGCAGGTATAAGGCCCAAACAAAAAAGAAAAGCATCACGCCTTCAAAGTGTAGGTTACCCGTCAATTCTATAATAACTAGTGGATTTAAAAAGTACCAAAAAATCAAATGGGGCGATTGATTGATATTTTTCAAAAGCTTACGCCCGAAATAGAATATTCCGATATCGGCCAGAATAATGCTTCCTCGCATGACGAGTACCGAACCTAAAATACTTTTTCCGCCAAGCAATGCTGCTAAAGCAAATATGAGTTGATTTAGAGGGGGGTAATTGCTGTAGTGTCTCGCACTTAAACTTCCCATGCCATTGTACAATTCTTGAGCATTGGCAATGACCAGATCTTGTTGTTCAATTAGGGTATTTGGAACATTTAAATAGGGGTTCAGATAATTGCTGACCAAATGACCATCCCAAATAAATCGATAAAAATCTTGCGATAGATTTGGTTCCATTAAAAGAAAAATCAGTCTGAATAGAATGCCAATGGCTAAAATGAATCGAAAATTCCATTTTTCAAATTGAACAATTTTGAAACATAAGATGAAAAGTGCAATAAACAGCGTAAGTAGTTTTATGAAATCAGTACGTTCTAAATGATAAGCAAAGACGTAATACAAAACGGTACATAGCAATGCCAGCAGAATGGATACTTTGTGAAGTTTCAAGTATGTAGCAAGTCGGTTAGACATATTTTGGTAAAATAGTACTACTGCTAAGAAACGAAATTTATTAATCATTTTTCATTGCACTGGTAATTTGAAAAGATTAATTTCAAGGCAACCGATTTACATAACTATGAGACGTTTGAAAAGAATTTTACTTTTTCTGCTATTGGGTATAGTTTTTTATGTGGGATATGTAATGGTTTCCACTGGATTTTTTAGAAGTATTGAAAATACTTTTGATGGTAAAATTGTAAAGAAAATTCAAGTTGAAGGGGCAGAAGATATCATTTTGCTTGCTGAATACGGTACTGCACTAGTATCTGCCTCTCCGAGAAAAGACCCCATAGAGCAGCAAGAGAAAGCAGGTGGATTGTATTTGCTTGATTTGAATTCTGAGGAGTATCCCATTAAGAAATTAACCGCTGATTTTGGTAAATCTTTTGCACCTCATGGTATTTCAATGTATAAGACTGATAGCACTTACACGGTTATGGCCATAAATCATACTTCGAAAGGACATGCTTTTGAAGTGTTCAAGTTACAAGACACTGTATTGACCTATGAAAAAACACTAACTGACCCGGCGCTTGTGAGTCCGAATGATGTAGTGATGCTTGATGAAAAACGTTTTTATTTTACCAATGATCATAAATATGAAAAAGGAATAGGAAGATTAATAGAAGACTACGTAGGAGTAGGTTTATCAAATGTGGTTTATTTTGATGGAGAGAACTTTAAAGAAGTAGACACAGGTATAGCGTATGCCAATGGTATTAACTATGATGCAAAACGAAATTTACTGTTTGTAGCATCACCAAGAGATTTTCTCATAAAAGTATATACTACCAATGATGATGGCTCATTAAATTTTATTGAAGATATTGATTGTGGAACTGGTGTTGACAATATTGAATTTGATTCAGATGGAAACTTATGGATTGGCTGTCATCCTAATCTATTAGCTTTTTCATCATATGCGGGAGGAAATAAAGAAATCTCTCCTTCTGAAATTATTAAGATTGACTATAGAGGCACCAATGATTACACCATTGAACAACTATATGAAAATGATGGTTCCGCTATGTCGGCATCAACTGTAGCAATACCTTATAAAGATGTAATTGTAACAGGTAATGTAATGGATGCCCATTTTTTGGTTTTAGAACCAAAGAACTAAGCCCTTGCAGTAAGCGACTTAAAGAATACATACCCAAATCCTAAGAAAAGCATCATATGAAACGGAAAGAGTCCGAAATCATTAAGAGGTATGGCACTGTACATACCAAATAAGAAATAGCCCATTAAGGCAAATTCTAGAATCATATTTGGCGATAATTTCTTAGCAAGATATTTATTGCCTTTCCAACTCTCAGTCAAGCTATTGATATTGAATTTTGGTGTTCTCACGAATTCACTGCGTTTGCCTATGTGGCCTTCTAATACTGCTATTGAGTTGTGTAAAGAGAAGCCGAGGGCTACTGAGAAAAATGTAAAGAATAGTTTGATATAATCAACAAAATTGTCAAAGCTGCTACCTTGAATACTTTTATAGGTAAACCAATAGCAAATAAAGAGGATAATGGTACTGACCACGAAGAAACTTAAGGTGGCAAACACCCAATCTAAATGCGGATAAATAGCTTTGATATACATGGCAGGTATGCTTAATAAAGAAACCAAGAAAACGCATAAGAACATTGAACTGTTCAACAAGTGCATCATACCGTGAAACTTGGTTTTAAAATTTATGTTTTTTGCAGTCAAAACACTCGTTATAGATTTTCTGAAATTCTCAGCACCACCTTTATTCCATCTGAATTGTTGTGAACGAGCTGCGCTAATTACTACTGGTAATTCTGCAGGAGTTTCAACATCTTCTAAGTACTTAAACTTCCAATCTTTCAACTGAGCACGGTAACTTAAATCAAGATCTTCTGTTAGTGTATCGCCTTCCCAATTACCAGCATCTAGAATACATTCTTTTCGCCAAATACCAGCAGTACCATTAAAATTAATGAAATGACCTTTTGAATTTCTTCCTACCTGTTCAAGCGTAAAATGTGCATCTAATGCGAAGGCTTGAATACGAGTTAAAGTAGAGTAATCTCTATTGATATGCCCCCAGCGGGTTTGAACAACCCCAATTTCTTCATCCTTAAAATAAATAACTGTTTTCTTTAACCAATCACTATCGGGTAAAAAATCAGCATCGAAAATGGCGATAAATTCGCCTTTGGCAACTTCAAGGCCTTCTTTAAGGGCACCTGCCTTAAAACCTTGTCGATTGGTTCTGCAAATATGTGTTATATCTAAACCAGTTTCTTGTAATCTTTTAACGTGCTTTGCCGTATCTATTACGGTATTGTCTGTAGAGTCATCAAGAACTTGAATTTCAAATTTGCTTTTTGGGTATTCAATTTTTGCGATATTTTCTAACAAACGATCCATTACATATTCCTCATTATAAACAGGAAGTTGAATGGTTACATAAGGAATTTCTTTTGGGTCTAAAAGATTGAATTTAGGAGCAGTTTCATTTTTTCTTTTGTTACTCAAGTAATTTATCAGAAGATTCAGTTGAGCTAAACTGTAAAAGAATATTAACAGCAAAGCGAGGCTATAAATAGATAAAATGATATAGGTCAGTATTAAATTCATCTTATTTAAAACTATATTTAAAAATCCAGCTCAAGATTTTAATGCCAGCAAATATACTACCTTTTACTGTACCTGACACCTTTGAAATGCCTATTCTTCTTTTATACCTTACGGGCACCTCAGTATAGTTTAATTTTTTCTTCAGTGCTTTTAATTGCATTTCTACAGTCCAACCATAAGTTTTGTCCTCCATTTTGAGTGATACCAATTGATCATAACGTATGGCTCTAAAGGGTCCCAAATCAGTAAAATTAGCTCCGAAAAATAAGCTCATTAAACTTGTAGCAAGCCAATTACCAAAAATTTGTTGGGGGGTCATGCTACCTTCTTCTCTCAAATTTTTCACTCTTGCCCCTATTACCATATCCATGTTATGATCTAAAATAGGGGCTACTAATTTATCTAATTCTTCAGGATAGTCAGAATAATCTCCGTCTAAAAAAACAATAATATCTGGTAATTCAGATTGATTGGCAATATAGTTCATACCCTTTAAACATGCATAACCATAACCTCTTTGATTTTCAGTGAGCACGGTAGCACCTGCATTTTCTGCATTTTGAATGGTAGCATCAGTTGAATTATTGTTAACTACAACAATCTCAGAAACTGATTTAGGAATTTCTTTTATAACTGAGGCAATGGAGTCTGCCTCATTAAATGCTGGAATTATTACTTTAATTAATGGTGCTGAAGCGAAGTTAGAAGCCATTAACGTAAATCAGAAAGGTTATTTTCTTTTCTAAAACTACTAAAACTTGTCCAAGCTTTTAGTTTTTTACCGTTCTTGTATTTTTCAGCTTTTACAATATCATCATTTTCATACATCAAACAATACCCATTTTTTTGACCATTGCTCAATTGACATTTGTGTGATACTTTTCCTTTGGAATTATAGAAAAGCCACCAATTAGTTTTGGTATTCATTTGATAGTGGCCTTCTTTTTGAATTTTTCCTGTTGCCGTATAGAAATACCAGTAGGCAGTTCTTTTACCGTTTTTGTAATGACCTTTTGCAGCAATTTTACCACTTGAATGATAGTGTTTCCAATAGCCATTCTTTTGACCATTTTTAAGCCAACCTTCAGCCTTTAAGTGGCCAGATTCGTATCTGTCTTTATAATAGCTAGTCTTTTTCTCTGGAGGATTACCCAGTGAAAGAAATAAGGTTAAAACGAACAGAATTGTTTTCAAAACAGCTTAACTTTAAAAGTTTTGTCGAAATTACGAATGACAACTGACATAATTTTTTAAAAATGGTTAAAAAATTTACACTCAGCCCATAAAATTTCGAAAGCAAGTCTTACTTATTTACAAATTCCATCAAGTCTACATCATTACCTAAAAGAACCTGATTACTATCAATTCTACCTTTTAATGGCCCATTCTCAAGTTTTAAAACTCCACGTGGGCAAACCGCTGAACATACGCCACAACCTACACAACTTGAACGCACAATGTTCTCTCCTTTTTGTGCATACGCACGAACATCAATACCCATTTCACAGTAAGTAGAGCAGTTACCGCAAGAGATGCATTGACCGCCATTGGTTGTAATTCTAAATCTAGAGAATAAACGTTGTTGAAAGCCCATCATAGCTGCCATAGGGCAACCAAAACGACACCATGCTCTGTTGCCGAAAATAGGGTAGAAGCCTGTGCCAATAACACCAGAAAAAACACTGCCAATTAAAAAAGAATAGTTCTTTCTTAAAACACCTGATTTAAATAAAAACACATGACCATCTCCACTATAAAAGTGAATCGCAATTAAAGAGATAATAATTACAAAATATCCAATGGCACCATACTGGGCATCTTTTTGTAATTGTTCTCTTTTAAAAATCATTACCCAAGCAAATATGGCAGTCAAAAGGCCTGCAACACCCAAAAGAAATGTGGTTTTAGTTAGCCAATATTTGCTGGTGTCATTACCTAAATATGAATAAATTACGGCAGTGGTCATAAGTGTTACAAAAACCACGACACTGTGAATAACCCATCTTTCAATATTCCACGCCTTAACTGATTTGTCGCTCAATTGTCTAAAAGAATCACCAGCCGTTTCTGCTAAGCCGCCGCATCCACAAACCCATGAACAATACCAACGTTTACCGTATTTAAAGGTTAGAAAAGGTGTGATTACAAAAACTGAGGCTATAGCAAAAATGAGAATTCCGAAGCCAATATCACCAGCACTTAGAAATTCTTTAATTCTATAACTTTCAAAGTTGTAATAGTTAAGCGGCCATATATTTTTAAGATCTAGAAAAGGAAGTTTTCCACCATTTAATACAGAACTTCCGTTTAAGCGAGCCATTAATTCAGGAATAATAAAAGCAAAAGCAGTTTGAAAAAACATTACGCTCATGGTACGTATACGCTCATATCGGTTGTGACGATATTTCCACATAAACTTAATACCAAAAGCCAAAATAGCAACTGTGTATAATGCACCATACACAAACCATTGACTTGCTGGGTTACCACTAAGGGCTTTACTCAAGGGGTCAAAAAGAGCAATAATCCCCTTATTGTCACCACCTTGAACTAAGCCTAAATATTTTGGAAAAAAGTAAAGAATAATATAAAAAGTAGTCGCTGCCAAGCCCGCAATCCATCCCCAAAAACCGAGACTGGAAATTGATTTAAACCAAACGCCATCATTTTTTATTCCTGGGTGCTTGCCTTTATATTCTTCATAAGAAAACCATAAAATACCACCACTTAATAAAGAAAGCGATATGGTTAGCCACAAGATTTTATTAGAAAATTCGATACCAAAGGCAGCTAATAGGAATATGGCCAAACCAGACATTCCTACTAAAGATGCAATTTTTTGATTGCGGCTTAATTCCTTTGGGGGTTGCCCTGTTAAGGCCATACTTCTGTCGTAATTACTCATTTTTTTTGGCTTATTTCAATTGAAAAATTCTTTTTAAACTTTTTTTCTTGGCTTTTAATGATTTACCTGTTTCAGCATTATAGGTAGCTATAATCTGAGATTCAAATTTTTTGAAAAATTCGGGGTCAAAATTGGCATCGGCTAAATGCTCCATAACATAATCAATAGATTTCTCATCGGTTAACCAGCGGTCAAAAATTTCATGACGCATGCGTATTCCAAAAGTGTTAATTCCTAAAAACTGACCATTTTCTTTGTCGTATGCTACTGTAATACAAACTTTTTCAGATGGATGTCTCCAGTGAAAATGGGCTTCATTTTCTTTCATACCTTTTTCACTAAAAACCCATCCGTAGGTTTGATACTCAATATCTAAAAATTTAGCCGAGTTAAACCAGTGTCCAGGTTTATATTCTAGTTTATTTCCGCAAATGGTTTGCGCCACTGTTTCGCCCATCATTCTACCTGTATACCAAACTGCTTCAATGGGTCTTCGATTTCCAATAGGGTCATGCTGCTCTGCACAATCGCCAATAGCATACACATCATTAACATTTGTTTCTAAATGGCGATTTACTTTTACACCCCGACCAAGTTCGATACCCGAGTCTTTCAGAAAATCAACATTTGGAGATACGCCAGCTGTTAAACCTACCATATCACAAGCGATTTCTTCTCCGGTTTCGTCTAGTATTACAGATTTAACCTTACCTGATGCATCTGCTTTAATTTCTCTTAGATTGGTGCCAAGTCTCAAATCAATATGATGCTCAAGAATGTGTTCATTTATTAATTGAGATTCTCCATTCGGTAGAACGCCGTTCCAAAAGCTAGATTCACGAACCAAAAATGTTACTGGTATTTTTCGACTTCTCAGCATTTCAGCTAATTCGATACCAATTAATCCACCACCAACAATTACTGCTCGTTTGCAAACGTCTTTGTTAGGTGCATTACTGCTTAATAAATCTAAGTCTTGTTTAGAATAAAGACCTTGAACGCCATGTAAATCTTGACCGGGCCAGCCAAACTTATTTGGTTTTGATCCTGTTGCAATAATTAGCTTATCATAATTGAGTGCTCGAGAGCCGTCAAGAATAAGCTGCTTGTTACCTGTGTCTACCTTATTAACGTAGCCACGAACTAATTCTATTCTATTTTTTTCCCAAAACCAATTTTCATAAGGTTGAATATGTTCAAATTTCATATGACCCATATATACGTACATTAATGCTGTACGAGAAAAGAAATAATCGGTTTCAGCTGATACAATAATTATTCTTTTGTCTGAATGTTTACGAATATGTCTTGCAGCAGTTACACCTGCAATTCCGTTTCCAATGATAACAATATGCTCCATAAAAATTTATTGTAGAATGAGATTTATGTCGGTTATAAAAGTAAGAATTTAATTGTACTATGTAATTTAGAATTAATATAAATATGTTACTATTTGTTAGTTTTTTTCAAAATTTCGAACCTGAATATCGAAAACAATTTAATTCTTAAAAATTTCACAAAACTTAATTTTTTTTGTACGAAAATTATAAAACATACGACTGAGGTTCAAGTTTCGTTCAACAAAATAAATAATCATGAAAAACAAAATCAGTTTAATAATCGTTTTAATTTTTACTGCCGCATTTGGTTTTGGGCAGGCTACTTCAGATTTCTTCTCGAAGTCTGATGCATTTTTCAAAACCAATGTAAAAAATGGTCGTGTTCAATATAAAGCTATTAAGGCCAATACTTCGGAATTGGATGCATTATTAGAAATGGCAGAGGGAATTAAGGTTTCTACAAGTCAAGCTGCTGAATATCAATCATTTTGGATAAATGCCTATAATTTATCAGTAATTAAAGGTGTAATTAATAATTATCCTTTAAAATCGCCTTTAGATGTAGGTGGTTTTTTTGATAAGACTACTTATAATTTAGGAGGTACAAGTATTACCTTAAATGATATTGAGAATAAAATGCTTCGCGCTAAATTTCCAAAAGAAGCGAGGTTTCATTTTGTATTGGTATGTGGTGGCTTGGGTTGCCCTCCTATAATTGCATCGGCTTATAAACCAGCTACTCTTGAAATACAATTAGCAACACAAACTAAAAAGGCTTTAAACAATCCTTCATTTATTCAAGTAAATAAAAATAAAGTTAAAATTTCTCAAATTTTCGAATGGTATAAAGGAGACTTTGAGCACGGCGGAAATGTAACAGACTTTATTAATACCTATAAATCAGAAAAGCTTCCGGAAAAAGTAAAAGTGTCTTATTACCCATATGATTGGACGCTTAACGAAGTAAATTAAATTAGTAATAATTTTTCCGAAGTTTTAATAAAAAAAGAACAAGACTTCATTTTAATAAATAACAACAACATGAAAACAATAA
>CAZKQM010000085.1:0-11428 GCA_964554895.1 uncultured Maribacter sp.
GGTCTAATCCCTCCACCTTTCTTGATAACTATTCAATACGTGTTTGAACTTTGAATGAACAAATTAAGTTCAGAAATATTTAAAAACCTAATGAATTCGAAAAAATTCACAAATACCTATCATTTCATTGTAATAAATTTATAAAACGGGCATTCCAAGTTTCTAAAAAGGAAATATGCGTACTAGTAATTATATTCACTAATATTACAGTATATAGTTACTAGTAACTATATACAATTGTTGTGCGGCATAAAAAATAAGAAATATGGGAATAACTTTAAAAATAGTATTACTTGTCCTTGGAATACTTGGATTTATAGGTTGTATATTTTGGTGGTATAATGAAGATGGTTGGGAACCGAAAGTTGCTACTATAGGAGCTCTATCAACAGTAATAGTTTTGATATTTAATTTAAGTCAACAAGATTCACATACGGGTTCCACAATTATTGATAAAAATGTAAATAGTCCCGTAGCAAATAAAATTGAGACTCAAAACAACTATTATGGGATTCAACAGAGCAGCTTAGATGATAAAGAATCGAACATTAATTATTCTCAAAAAACAGAAGATTTTATAAGCAGTCTCAAAAGTGGGAAATCAGTAAGTCAATATTTTCCTAAAGCTTATTCATATGAATTTACAAATGAAGAATTAGATGAGATTGTTGATTATCTAAAATTGACAGGTTCAGTTTCAGAAAGAACCTCAATTGTCATGACTCTTTTGCTAAAATTGATTCCCGATAAATTGGCTACGGATGATAAAGTATTATATATGGTCGCACGACAACCTAAAGTTTTTAAACCGATAATTAATGATTCACCCTCTAAACCTTCTCTTGAAGTATTTCTTCAATCCGCTTTTAAGAATTACTTGAATAATCAAAATGCAGAAAATGCTTTTGCCATGCGTAGTTTATTTTCAATTACATCTTCAATAGATGAACCAATTAAATTCGTAAACAAATTAATGACTGATAACCCAGGAAGGTCTAATCATTATGTCTTAAGGCAAGCCTTATATGGAAAAGAAGTTACAATGTCTCAAGAGTCTAAACTTGGTTGGTGTGCTCCTCAAGCAAATATTTCATCTGTTTGGAATTTGTATCCCTTTTTGGACGAAGCAAAATTTGATAAAAGAACTCAGGATGATTTACTAAATGAATTAAGAATTAGAGCAAAAGATAGAGGAATTTCTCCTTCTAAGTTGAGTAGTGGTTTTCAAAGTGGTTTAGGAGCCATTGAAAAAGACTTTCTCAGAGAAATATTAGAGAATAAATTCGTATGGAATGTTACAGTTTATAGAATAAGTGAAGATGACCATGCCGGAGGTATTTCTTCTATTATCCTTAGTCCCGATGAAGATGCACTAGCTCTAACCATATGGAATAAATCAAAAATCGGTTCTGTATTATTCTTAAAACATGTGAATAGTACCATGATAAAAGTAAAACAGGATAATATCAAAGGTAAACCATATGCCTACAAACGATATAATGAATTGAATATCAAACCAGGTGCGCGAAAAGGTACAAGGAATTATGAACGAGAATGGCTATTTAGTTCAAGGAAATATAATTGAACTTATTAGTAACCCAAAATAAGAATACGCCGCACAACAAAGTGTATGATGTTCATACCTCCCATTCGGTCGGTACGCCACATACACAAAACGTTGTAAGCCATTTGAAAAATCTATGGGACATTTCAAAAAATTCAAACTTAGTCTTCCAAAAAGTTGGATGGATATCTCAGATGAAAACCCTGATGGACCACCATCTTTTATAAGAAAGGAATCTGACGAGAATCCCGGAGTCTTACAATTATCGTTTGCGGAATATTTGTCAGGAGAGCAACCAAACCCCAATTACGCAGACTTAATACAACTCTCAAAGGAATTTGATACTGGAAAAGAATTTGACTTACTAAATACAGAATCGGGAGATTGTAAATATGGAATATATGGGTTTGCGGAATTTAAAAATGAAGAATTTCCCTTTGTTTCTGTTTGGCACATATCGGATAAGAAAAACTTAATTTTTTCAACTTATATCTGCGCAGAAAAACAAACGGAATCTGACATCAATGAGGTCTATCAAATTCTTAAAAACATTCGGCATAAAAAATTGGGTTTATTTTAAAATACTGTTGGGATAAAACGGCTTACAACAAAACCTATAAACAATACGGGCTTAGGTTATAAACGCCAAGGTCTGTGTGTGTTCGTGATGTCGCGAAATCTTTAATCCCGAAGCTCGGGGTTGTTTTGAAAAAAAAATAAAACAAAACAATAAGCTTTAGCCTAGCGCAAACCGTTACTCCAACACCGAAAACTCCACACTTGAATCAGTAAAAACGGTATGAGTTTGGGTTTTAAAATCGTCCTCATCTGCCTTGAAGATATTATCCACATAGGTCTGCGGGTTTAAATCTATTAAGGGAAACCAAGTGCTCTGTACTTGAATTTGTAATTTATGACCCTTTTTGATGGTATGAAAAACATCTTGCAATTTGATATTTACCTCTGTTTTTTGATTAGGCACGAAAGGTTCAGGATTTTCGAAGCTATTTCTAAACCGTCCTCTTAATACTTCACTACGCACCATTAAATGGTAATTACTCATTTTTAAATGATCTTGCATTTCTTCGTTGGTCTCAACATTTGCTGGATGCACATCAATTACCTTAACAATCCAATCGGCAGCTGTACCCGTTGTGGCCACCTTTAATTTGGCTAAAATGTCTCCAGCAAGTGTTAAATCTTTGTCTAAAATAGCTGTTTCAAAAACCAAAACATCTGAACGTCGAGCAGCGAAACGTTGATCATCAGTCATATATTTTCTTGGTGTAAATACTGATTTGACATCTTCTGAATAGGGTACAGGCTTGTTAATATCACTCACAAATTGAATTCCTTTTGTACTTTTTACTTCGGATGTTAACTCTTGGTTATCTGATAAAAACATATCTTTTTTAACCACTCCTTTTGGTGGCCATGTATCATATTTCTTCCATTCTTTACGGCCTGAATCAAAAACATAAGCTTCTGGAAGTCCGCTATTTTTATCGCCACTGCCTTTTAAGAAATGATGAAAGAATTTTGTTTCAATATGCTCTTGAAAAAACTCCGAAATTCCATCCCCAAAATAATAATTTCCCACAACGGTACGGCCATTTCTTCTGGCCCATCGCCCATGATCCCATGGGCCAAAAACCATCGTATTATAATTAGCTTCATTATACTTTTCAATGTTCTTGTAGGTTTCTAAAGGTCCGTATAAATCTTCTGCATCAAACCAACCCCCTACTACCATAGTTGCCACATGAGATTTTACATTTTTTAAATGTTGTATGAGTCCGCGACTTTGCCATAGCTTATCATAATTAGGATGTTCTTTGAGTTCATTCCAGAAAAAATCATCAGTCATTTCATCAGGAGCGATAGAAATTTCGTCTTTTACTTCATATTCAAAGTAAGAATTCAAATTCTTCAAAGGCCCTTTATCTAAAAAGAACTGATATTGATCTTCTGTGTTCAAATCAGGTAATTGATACCAGGCAGAATCGATAGGCTGATCGCCATTGGGTCTAGGCGTACCAAAAAGTGAGGTGGCTCTAAAATAACTTAATAAATAGGCACCGTTATGATGAAAATCATCAAAAAAGAAATCGCCGATACTGGCTTGGGGCGAAGCCGCCTTAAGGGCTGGGTGCGCATCTACTGTAGCATAGGTTGAATAAAAACCAGGGTATGAAATACCCCAAATGCCGACTTTACCATTATTGTTCTCAACATTATTGACCAACCACTCAATAGAATCATAGGTGTCAGAGCTTTCATCAACATCTTTTTCCGTTTTTTTATTGGGAATATAGGCCCGCATATTTTCGTAATGGCCCTCACTCATCCATCTTCCTCTAACATCTTGATAAACCACGATATAGCCCTCTTGCATCATATGAATATTTGGAGCTATTTTTTCTTTGAATTTACCCTCGCCATACGGTTTAGAGCTGTAAGGCGTACGTTGCATTAAAATCGGATATGCTTTTGAGTCATCTTTTGGTGAATAAATAGTGGTGTGCAATTTTACCCCATCGCGCATTTCAATATCGACCTCTTTTTTGGTATAATTATCAGCGACGTAGGTTTTTGACACCTCATCTTTTGCTGTTTTGCTTGTTTTTCTACATGAGGTTACTAAACAAGTCAGTGAAATAAATAGAATAGGTATTAATCTTGAAAAGAATGACATATCATAAATGAGTTAGAGGTTAAAGCTACTAAAGATTAGTAAGTATTAAAAATAAAAAAGGAACTCGAATCGAGTTCCTTTTTTTAATGCAGTAATCCTAAATTTTATAGTTCGAATGCGGCTTTCACGGCATCAACCTTATCTAACTTTTCCCAAGTAAATAATTCTACTGTTTTCTCTATTCTACCATTATAGGGCGATTCAAAAACTTTAGTGATGGTTTTAGGTGTTCTGCCCATATGCCCATATGCCGCAGATTCTAAATAAATTGGGTTTCTTAGTTTTAGTCGCGATTCAATGGCAGAAGGTCGCATATCAAATAGCGCAGCCACTTTTTCGGCGATTTCGCCATCGGTTAAATTTACCTTAGAAGTGCCATAGGTTTCAACAAAAATAGAGGTAGGCTCTACAACGCCAATCGCATAACTTACTTGAACTAATATTTCATCTGCAACCCCAGCAGCAACTAAATTCTTAGCCACATGACGCGCCGCATAAGCGGCACTTCTATCAACTTTACTAGGGTCTTTTCCGCTGAATGCTCCACCACCATGAGCGCCTTTACCGCCATAGGTATCTACAATAATTTTTCTACCGGTTAAACCTGTATCGCCATGCGGACCACCAATGACAAATTTGCCCGTTGGGTTAATATGATAGGTAATTTGATCGTCAAATAATTCTTGAATATTTGCGGGCAATTGTGCCTTTACTCTAGGGATCAATATGGATACAATATCTGATTTAATTTTGGCTAACATTTTTGCGTCATCAGCATCAAAAGCATCATGTTGAGTTGAAACTACAATAGTATCTATACGCTGCGGCACATTATCATCAGAATATTCAATAGTAACCTGTGACTTAGCATCGGGTCTTAGGTAACCAATTTCTTTTTCTTCTCTTCTTAAATCAGCTAGAACCTGTAATATTTTATGTGAAATATCAAGTGCCAAAGGCATATAATTCGCTGTTTCTTTGGTAGCATACCCAAACATCATACCTTGATCGCCAGCACCCTGCTCTTCTTTTGAACCGCGATCAACCCCTTGATTGATGTCTTGTGATTGTTCATGAATTAAAGAAATTACACCGCATGAATCGCCACTAAATTGATATTCGCCTTTAGTGTAGCCAATTTTATTAATCACTTCTCGGGCAATATGCTGTACATCAAGATAGGTACCACTCTTAACCTCACCAGCTAAAATTACCTGCCCAGTGGTTACCATGGTTTCACAAGCCACCTTACTTTCAGGATCGAAGGCTAAAAAATTATCTAATAAAGCATCACTAATTTGGTCAGCAACCTTATCAGGGTGGCCTTCACTAACTGATTCTGAGGTAAATAAATATGCCATTCTCTATTTTTATTAATGAAAGATTTGACGGAGCAGCTTAAAGAAGTTTACACAGCTTTTAGCATTTTTTATTGAGGTTGCAATCAGTCAAATCCTTCCTCTTGTTAAGAGCACAAAAATAGGAAAATTGTTTTGATGGAATACCGAAACTATTAGATTTCTTCTTCTCATATTTTCATACGTTTTTCATCAACTATTTTTTCTCAAACTCAATAATCGTTGTATATTGTATTCCTGATTAAAAGATAAATAAAACCAACCAAAAAGAGTCTCAATGCATATTGCAGTTGCCGGAAATATTGGAGCGGGAAAAACCACCTTAACTAGGTTACTTTCTAAACATTATAAATGGGAAGCAAATTTTGAAGATGTTGTCGACAACCCCTACCTAGATGATTTTTATAATCAAATGGAACGATGGAGTTTTAACCTTCAAATTTATTTTTTAAATCAGCGCTATCGTCAAATTCTCAAAATCAGAGAATCTGGCAAAAACACCATTCAAGATCGTACTATTTATGAAGACGCTTATATTTTCGCCCCTAACTTGCATGCTATGGGCTTAATGACTAACCGTGACTTCAACAACTATTCAAGTCTTTTTGAATTAATGGAAAGTTTGGTGCAACCACCCGATTTATTAATTTATTTGAGAAGTTCAATTCCGAATTTGGTTAATCAGATTCATAAAAGAGGACGTGAATATGAAAATTCAATCTCAATAGATTATCTCAGCCGACTCAATGAACGCTATGAAGCATGGGTTCACGGTTATGAAAAAGGCAATCTTTTAGTCATAGATGTTGACAATTTAAATTTTGTTGATGAGCCTGAAGATTTAGGTCAGGTCATTACTAAAATTGACGCTGAAATTAACGGACTTTTCGAGCTTAAGTAACAAATAGACTTTTTAAACTCACTACTAACTCCTTTTCCCTCACCAGAAAGGGGTCTTCACGCATTCTACATTTTTTCAGGGGACTTCATGTCATAGCTTTATCACAAGAAAGCAACACAACCTTTTCCTAAAAACTACTGAAGCTTTTAATGTATGTTAAACGAGCTATGCTCAAAAATTCTAAAAAGATGAAAATCAAAAAGAACCCAAAGAAAGATCTAAACCCTAAAAGCGGACTTCATTTCGCGGTAGGTATGTTGCTAGTACTCATGCTGACTTATGTCGCACTAGAATGGAAATCATTTTATGATGAACCAGATATTGAAATAAGCATGATTCCAGATGACGAACTTAACGAAGAAGTGCCGATTACTGAATTTAAGCTTCCAGATCCACCAAAACCACCACAGGCGCCACCAGTATTAGAGGTTATTGAAAATGATGAGCCCATAATTGAATCAGTTATTGATATTCCAGAATCAGATCAAGAAACAGAAGTACTTAAACTTGAGGATATTGAGGTTGCTGAAGAACCCGTACCTGATACCGTTATTTTCAAACTTATCGAAGAAGTACCTATTTTTCCAGGTTGTGAAAACGAAAAGGATAAAAGAGTATGCTTTAATCAAATGATGAAAAAACATGTTCAAAAGAATTTTCAGTATCCTGAAATTGCAAAAGAAATGGGTTCTCAAGGCAAGGTATATGTGAGATTTGTAATTCAAAAAGATGGTAGTATTGGTCAGGTACAAATGAGAGGGCCTGACAAAAATCTAGAAAAAGATGCTGCGAGAATCATATCTAAGCTACCCAAAATGACACCGGGTAAGCAAAGAGGAACAGCGGTAAAAGTACCGTTTAGCATTCCGATTAATTATTAGGTTGAACTAAAAAGCATAAGAACTGTTAGTTCGAGTGATTTTGAATACTATGAAAAAATGTCTGCCTACCTTCGGGTCAGGTTCGAGAACCTTTTCAGCAATTAAGCGTTCTCGATACAATTGCTTCTTGATAGAAATATCGAGAAGCAATTACTCGAACTGACAATTGTAAAGAATAAGCCTATGTATCCGAAGAAAAACATCAACAAAGATTTAAATTCAAAAAGAACATTCTACTTCGCTCTAGGTTTACTCGTACTACTATTTGCCTTTTATTGCGCTTTAGAATGGAAAACCGAGGATAACAATAATGGTTACGATATTGAAGTTGATTCAAATAAGGCTATTAAGCATAAAGACAGCACTATAATTATAGAAACAAGAGCCAAAAATTAAAAAGCCCCGCTAAACAGCGAGGCTTTTATTATTATTTACGTTTGAAAGTTTTCTATATAACTTACAATAAAACGCTAGTTCTTTTTGATGATAATTTTAGTATCTCCGGTTTTACCTTTATAGGCTTCTACTTTAGACGTTACCTCCTCAGCAGTTCCTTCAAATACTTCTTCATTAACAACTTCTTTACCATCTTCAGTAGTGGTTGTCGTTACCGTAGCCGTTGATGTGCCATCATCATTTTTCTCCATCTTCACTTGCACCATTTTCTTATCAGATTTAGAGAAATCAGCATGTGCCAAATGCATATCTTCTGATTTTAAGGCTTCAACTTTGGCTTTTACCTCAGCTTCTGTTCCTTTGAACTTTTTTACCTCTTCAGACGTTTCGCCGTTTTCAGTAGTTGTCGTAGTTACTGTCGCTACCATCATATCACCATCTTCTTGCATCTCAACATTAATTTGTTTGCTCAAATTATTTTCATTTGCAACAAACTTATATGCTTTTCCTGAAAGGTCATGTGCCTTTCCATCCTCATTAATCCAAATATTCATTTCTCCATTTGAATTCGCCATTCCCGTGGTAGCCTCCATAGCAATACTTGGCGCAATGACCAAAGCAACTACAGACATCAATTTTAATAAGATATTTAATGACGGGCCTGAAGTATCTTTAAAAGGATCACCTACGGTATCACCAACTACAGCGGCTTTGTGCGCATCAGTACCTTTGCGACCATCAGACTCAATCATTTTCTTGGCATTATCCCAAGCTCCACCGGCATTAGACTGAAAGATTGCCATTAAAACTCCGCAAGTAGTAACTCCTGCCAGAAGTCCGCCTAACATTTCAGCTCCACCAAAAAATCCAACAGCAACTGGAACGGCAATTGCCAATAATCCTGGCAATACCATTTCTCTAATTGAAGCTTTTGTAGATATATCAACACATTTATCGTATTCTGCCAAACCATCAGCCGCATCAAATGTTGCTCTTTGTTCAGCAGTTGCTTTTGACATATCAGAATCAACTGCTCTCATGACCTCAAGAGCTGCTTTTAACTGAGGAATATCTCTGAACTGACGTCTCACTTCTTCAATCATGGCCATAGCTGCACGACCTACCGCATTCATTGACAATGCAGAGAAAACAAAAGGAAGCATTCCACCTACTAGCAAACCAGCCATAATTTTAGGTTGAGAAACATCAATTGAAGTTACATTAGCAACTTTCATGAAAGCAGAGAATAACGCTAAGGCCGTTAAAGCTGCAGAAGCAATAGCAAAGCCTTTACCAATCGCCGCCGTAGTGTTACCTACTGCATCTAATTTATCAGTACGCTCACGAACTTCAGGATCTAATTCCGCCATTTCAGCAATACCACCTGCATTATCAGAAATTGGTCCGTAGGCATCAACTGCTAATTGAATGCCCGTATTTGCCAACATACCTACGGCAGCAATTGCGATACCATATAAACCAGCACACATGTGCGAAATTATAATTGCAGCCGCAATTAATAAAATGGGAATCGCTGTTGACATCATACCTACTCCTAGACCGGCTATGATATTAGTTGCAGCCCCAGTTTCAGACTGCTCAACAATAGAATTAACTGGCTTAGTACCTGTACCTGTATAGTATTCTGTAATCTTACCAACACCTAAACCAGCCACAAGACCAGCTAAGGTTGCATAAAAAATTCCCATCGCTCCCATTGGTAATCCATCAACAGATTCAGGAATCATTGCAGTAATAATAAAATATGAGGCAATTACCATTAAAAAAGCAGAACCAAATTCTCCAATGTTTAATGCCGTTTGTGGATTTCCTCCATCTTTAACACGAACAAAGAAAGTACCAATAATTGACATGATGATACCTACAGCCGCTAACACTAAAGGAAGATATACAGCTCCTAAGCCTGCAAAATCAGGAGTGATAATAAAGGCACCCAATACCATTGTACCAATAATAGAACCTACATAAGATTCAAAAAGGTCAGCCCCCATACCAGCAACATCACCCACATTATCACCTACGTTATCTGCTATGGTTGCAGGATTTAAAGGATGATCCTCAGGAATACCTGCTTCAACCTTACCTACTAAATCGGCACCCACATCAGCAGCTTTGGTATAAATACCACCACCAACTCTAGCGAAAAGTGCAATAGAAGAGGCACCTAGTGAAAAGCCGGATAAAACATTCAATACTAAATTTAAGTTTTCTGCACCTGGCCACATTGACTGATATGCCCAGAATAACCCACTTAATCCTAAAACACCGAGACCTACAACACCTAAGCCCATGACAGCACCCCCAGCAAAAGCAACTTCTAAGGCTTTACCTAAAGATGTTTTAGCCGCCTGTGTTGTTCTTACGTTTGCTTTTGTGGCAACTTTCATTCCTATAAATCCTGCCAAAGCAGAACAAATTGCTCCTACTACAAAAGACAAAGCCACCATACCATGAGACCCTGCTTCATTGCTTCCTTTGAAATATAACAGTATAGCCACTGCCAAAACAAAAATTGATAAAATTTTGTATTCTGCCTTCAAAAAAGACATCGCACCATCTGCAATATTTTTGGCAATACGAGCCATTTTATCGCTTCCCACTTCTTGTTTACCTACCCAAGCATTTTTAATAAATACAAAAACAAGAGCTAAAAGTCCGAAAGCTGGTAATAATTGAATTACTGATTCCATTTTGTAAAGTTGTTTTAGTTTTTTAAGGCTGCTAAAGTACTAAAATCAAATAGAATAAAAAAAGCCACTTTTATTGCTAACAGTGGCTTTTTTTTGCTTCAAAATTATCTATATCGTAAACGTACGCTTCTTTTTGTGTTCACTATCATTATAACGGTTCACGCACTCATGATAAATCTTTCTTGCTTCTTCGGCATTACCCCAACCCCCAACATCAACTTTTTTCTTTTCTAAGTCTTTATAGACTTGAAAGAAATGCTCAATTTCTTTAATTCGATGAGGATTAATATCTGCAAGGTCATTTTTCTGATTCCAAATAGGATCAGAAACCGGAACACAGATGATTTTTTCATCAGGTCCTTTTTCATCAGCCATATGAAAAACACCAATAGGTTTTACCTCAATAACAACCATCGGATAGGTTGGCTCGGTACACATCACTAAAACATCTAAGGGGTCTTTATCTAGGGCAAGAGTTTCAGGAATAAAACCATAATCACCCGGGTACATCATGGAAGAGAACAAGGTTCTATCAAATCTGATTTTATGTAAGGCAAAATCATATTCATATTTATTACGGCTTCCTTTGGGTATTTCTATTAAAACATCAAAAGTGATGCGCTCTGTCTTACTCATAATTTCGCATTAGTTAGGGGTACAAAGATACCCTAATGATTGGTTTATTATAATAGTATTTCTATAAAAACAAGGTTCAAAAAATCATTAGGCTTCTGTTTAATTTTTTCTTCTAAATCTAAGCGACAAAAGATTAAACATTTCAACGAATTAAACAAATTGAAAATTCCAAAAAACCTCTTTTAAACTAATCTTTAAGACAGTTCTCATTTTAAAACCTATGAAGCCAATTCTTATTTTGTATTTTTTAAAGAATATTCTTGCAAATATTTTGAATTAAAATTAT
>CAZKQM010000086.1:0-11211 GCA_964554895.1 uncultured Maribacter sp.
ATTTTTATACATATACATTTGAATTGTGTATACATATTTCAGGACGGGTCAGTATTGAAGACAACGGTGTGGGTATTCCACAAGAAAAGTTAGATGAGTTATTTACTCGCAAAAGTAACGAGTCAACACACGGTACTGAAGACGAAAAAGGCACAGGTCTTGGTCTTCTTGTTTGCATCGAATTAGTAGAACTAAACGGAGGTAAGTTATGGGCGAAAAGTATTGTAAATAAAGGTTCTACGTTCTTCTTTACCGTTCCAAAAGCAAAAAAGTCATCAAATTAAAATAGGCTTGAACTTTAGGTTTTCTCTTGTAAATATTTAGTTTTTACCCAGGCAAAATATTCTATTTAATTGAAGTCAACTGTTGTTTGTCTTTCTCTATTTACAATCAATTTGGTCACATCGGGTCTTGAATAATGCCCCACAGGATCAAAATTCTGTCGTTCTTCATAGACACGATTAAAGTCTAATTCATGATAAATCAAACCTTCTTTATTCAGAACTGGTTCAACAAGCCATTCGCCATCGGGGCCAGCGATGCAAGAGCCACCATTGGCCAGTATTTCTGGCGCATTTAAAAGAATAGTATCTAAATGCGGCGTATCTTTTGGGAAGTCAGTTTTTTTCATCAATGACGACACTGAAATGACATAACTTCTAGACTCTCTTGCTATAAAACGTGTAATGTCTTTTGTATTATGTTCGCTACCAGGCCAAACGGCAACATGTAAATTTTCTCCTTGACCGTATAACGCTGTTCTCGGTAATGGCATCCAATTTTCCCAACAGTTGAGTCCGCCAACCGTAAATTGCTTTAAAGAATGTACTTGCAGTCCGTTGCCATCACCTGGCGCCCACGTCAATCGTTCATCATACGTTGGCTGTAATTTTCTATGTACTGACTTTATTTCTCCTATTTGATTAATGTATACCAAAGAAGCATAAATGCTATGGCCTCCCCTATTATGGGCACGTTCCATAATTCCTAAGTAAATGGCGATTTTATTCTTTTTTGCTAATTCACAGATGGATCTTAATTCATCTTTTTCAATTTGAATTGAATTTCGAACGTAATGCGCGTGCAATTCTTTATTTACTTTTAAATCCCATTTCGCCCCTTCAGTCAATGCCAACCAAAAAGGATAGCCCGGCAAAAGCGCTTCGCCAAAAACGACTAATTCTGCTTTTTGCGAAGCCGCCTCTACCATCGTTGCTTCTATTTTTTTTATTGTGGCTGTCTTATTTAACCAGACGGGAGCAATTTGGCCTAAGGCTACTTTTAGTATATTTTCCATTTCAAATATTAAATTTTAGGGTGAGTCACGAATTTCACTAATGCACACTAAGTGTCTTTTGTCTTGAATCAAAGAATCCGATTCAACACCAGATCTATATCGATTAACAAAATACTAAATACGCCAGCAATAATGACAAATTTCAAGATATTATGTAACCAGACGTAGTGTTTTTTAGTTCCTGAATTGAGTAGTAAAATAAGAGATAGCATCAATAAAATTATACATCCTATGAAGTAATAATTCATATACCCGATATCAAATTTGACAATCAAAAGAATGGATGGTATTAATGTCAAAAGAATCAAAATCGATATTAATATTTTAGAAATTTTTGCGCCATATAAAATGGGAATTGTTTTGTAATTCTGCGTTAAATCGCCTTTCATATTCTCCAAATCTTTAATCATCTCACGTGCCAACATTAAGAGAAATAAGAATATGGCATGAACAAATATTACGGTCTCAAAATTCTTGTAATACACAAAAACAGCAAAGAAAGGCGCTACGGCAAGAATGGTAGACACAAAATTACCTACAAAAGGCACTTTTTTCAGCTTATGAGAATAAAACCAAATACCAAAAATATAGGCTGAAAAAAATAAGACCGCCCGAAACGAAACATAACTCGCAGCAAAAACAGCCAAAAAGTTCAAAATAAAGTAGGTAGTCAATTTAAATCGTTGGCTCACTAAACGATCTAACATACTTTTTTTAGGCTTATTAATGAGGTCTTTCTCTGCATCATAGAAGTTGTTGATGATATAACCACTAGCAATGACCAAAGCTGATGCTAAGACAATGAAAAAAAGATTCAAGTCAAAAACTACTTTACGCAGTGGCAAATTTGGTGCAATAATATATATCGATGCCAAATATTGCGCTAAAACTATCATCAAGATATTATAGCCCCGTAACACCGAAAACAGGCTCAACAACTTTAAGAGAAGGAGCTTGTTTTTTCTACTAAGCATGTATTAGAATTTAGAAGTTGTATACCACCTCTAATTTATAATCTTTCAGTGCGAATTTAGCCTTATCGATATCTTGGGTAAAGCCTAAGATATATCCACCACCACCTGACCCACAAAGTTTAAGATAGTAGTCGTTGGTATCAATACCGTGTTTCCAAAGTTGATGGAATTTTGTGGGTATCATGGGTTTAAAATTATCTAAAACCACATGTGATAATTGTTTCAAATTTCCAAAAAGTGATTTCACATTACCGTTGACGAAATCTTCAACACAAGCATCAGTATGTTTGATAAACTGATTTTTTAGCATTGACCTAAAGCCTTCTTGCTTCATCTTTTCCATGAACAATTGCACCATGGGGGCAGTTTCTCCTGTTGAACCACTATCTAACAAAAAAACGGCGCCTTTACCTTCAGTATTTTGTGAAGGAATATTAGCAGATTCAATATTGTCTTTTGAATTGATAAGAATAGGTAAACTCAAATAGCTATTCAATGGATCTAAACCTGAAGAATTTCCATGAAAG
Organism: uncultured Maribacter sp.; assembly: GCA_964554895.1. GTDB lineage: Bacteria > Bacteroidota > Bacteroidia > Flavobacteriales > Flavobacteriaceae > Maribacter_C. The sequence continues at coordinate 2,799 of CAZKQM010000086.1, forward strand.
AATGATTCCATAGCTCCAAAAACGGCTTTCAATTTTAAAAGCTTTTCGCGTGTTAAATTTTCAAGAACTGTTATTTTATTTTGAGCATATTTATCATAAATAGCGGCAACTAAGGCACCACTACTACCAACACCATAGCCTTGCGGAATTGAACTATCAAAATACATTCCAGCTTCAACATCATTTTGCAGGGCATTTAAATCAAACTTAACCAAGTCAGTTTTTTCAGCCATTAACTTTTTTAAATATGCAACAAACTCAATTAAACTTTGATTTGATTTTTTTGCTTCTTCTGATTGATTTTCATCAGTCTTCAACGCACCTTTAAAAAAATTATAAGGAATGGAGAGACCTTTGGAATCTTTTATGATACCATATTCTCCAAAGAGTAATATTTTAGAATAAAAAAGTGGTCCTTTCATTTTCGACAATTGATTATAAGACTCAATTAATTCAGATGCAAAGTTAAACGAAAAAGTTACAACTTTCTTGCACCTAATCCTATTCTATCACAAATATACTGTCCGTTTTCACAATAGCTAACCAATTCATTTTTGATAAATTCAAAAACTTCTTCTTTTTCTTTCTCGGGATACAGCACATGTACATTTGCCCCTGCATCTAAAGTGAAACATACATTTGAACCTGACTTTTTTCGAAAAGCCCATATTTTATTGATGATTTCGAGCGTATTTGGTTTCATCAAAATGAAATATGGATGACTTGTCATCATCATTGCATGAAGTGTTAAGGCCTCGCTTTCAACGATTTCAATAAAAGTTTTCAAATCTCCGTTGGCAAAAACACTTTTTAATTTTGTCAAGTTTACATGTGCTTGGTCGAATCTTTTCTTTGCAAAATGATGCCCGTGCATTAAATCATGACCCACCGTACTACTCACTTGCTTTTGCCCTTTATCAACTAATAATATTGTGTCATGGTAGTTTTTAAACACTTCATTAACTATGAAAGGATAACGAACCCCGTACAAATCTGAACTTTCAGGTATGCCTTTATAACTTCCCCATTGTACCAAACTTCCTTCAATACTTCTACTGGCACTACCAGACCCTAAACGGGCTAAAAAAGAAGCTTTTTGATTAAAATATTTCTCAGAAATAGCAGTGTTCAACTTTTTTTCCATCCCCATTAAACAAAGGGCCAAAGCTGACATTCCACTTGCTGAAGAGGCTATACCACTACTATGCGGAAACGAATTTGAGGTTTCAATAGTAAAATGAAATTCTTTTAAAAAAGGCATATACATTTCAATACGTTCAAAAAATGTATCAATTTTTGGTTTAAAATCAACTTTCTCTTTTCCTTCAAACAATAAATCAAATGAGAATTTTTCGCCTTTTCTATCTAACTTTTTAAACGACAACTTTGTTGTGGTTGCACAGGCATCTAAAGTAAAACTTATAGAAGGGTTTTCAGGAATCTGATTCTCTCTTTTACCCCAATATTTTACTAATGCGATATTACTTGGCGACCGATAAGTAAGCACACCATGGTCTATATTTTTAGGGTATGATGTGAGAACAAAATCTTGCTCGTTCATTTGACTTCAATTTTAAACAAAGATAGTTTATTGCATTTCTCGCAAAGAAGCGATCTTTATTAACTTTAATATGGTTCTATGATTTCGCGTAGTTGCTGAAACTTTTAGTTTGTTTTCTACAATATTATTGGTCAATTTTGCTTTTCCGGCACCCTTTAAACAATTTAGATAAACACAATTATGAGTCACCAAAAATTGTTCATTCGGATAATTTTCTTGCAAAAGAGTTTGTTCATTAATTTTTAAGGGTTTGTCTTTTAATAGTGCGTAATACAATTGTTTTGCTTCAATATCTTCTGGATTCTTAAATGGACTAGCTTCCAGTATTTTCGAAAGATCATTTTTAGTAGTAATCAAAACAGTTACTTTAAATTTGAAATTACTTTCAATAGTCGTTTCTATTTTCTTTTCAAGTCCTGCCTTGTCTATAATATTACTTTTAAAAACAACATTTCCACTTTGAATATAGGTGGTAACTTCAATCAAGCCTAACTTTTCAAGCACCGCCTTTAAGGTATCCATTTTTACTTTATTTCGTCCACCAACATTAATTCCTCTTAAAAGTGCAATATAGGTTTTCATAGGTTTAAGCTTTAGAAATTGCTTGTGCGGCAATGTAACCACCAGTCCATGCATTTTGAAAATTAAAACCTCCTGTGATAGCATCAATGTTCAAAACCTCGCCTGCAAAATATAAATTAGCTACTATTTTGCTTTCAAAGGTTTTAAAATTTATTTCTTTTAAATGGACACCCCCTGCGGTAACAAATTCTTCTTTAAAAGTACTTTTTCCTTCAACCTGAAACTCACATTTTGTTAACTGAAGTACTAAACTATTGAGTTGTTCTTTGGTTATCTCAGACCAGGTCAATTGAGCATCAATATTTGATGCTTTTACCAAACTCGTCCAAAGTCTTCGGGGCAAATCAAAGGCTTTTGTGCGAAGAACTGTTTTCGTGGTTTCAACCATTTTTATCTCCTTCAATAATTCAATGATTGATTCTGGATGATATTCTGGCAGCCAATTAACTCTAATTTTAAACATATAATTTCTATCATTCAAAATAGTTGCTCCCCAGGCTGATAACTTTAAGATTGCAGGACCACTAAGTCCCCAATGGGTAATCAGTACAGGACCCTCAGCATCAAGTACGGTTTGACTGCTCTTTTTACTGGCTAATTTTATGGTTACTTTATCTATAGTTTTTTTTAGCACTGACACCTTTGCATTCTTGCTTATGCCTTGAATACCTTTTAATCGTGAGTCATTAATATTAAAAGTAAACAATGATGGTACAGGCGCTTCAATAGAATGGCCTAAATCTTTGAGCAAATTCCAAATTTTAGGATTGCTTCCTGATGCCACCAATAACTTTTTGCATTGGTATACTTTTTTAATTGTTGTGACTTGCCAAAAAGTATGTTCGGCATCCTCTATGGTTTTAAAATCACTAACACTACTATGTTTCAATATTTGAATACCTAATCGATTTGCCTCACTCAGAAAACAATCAATTATGGTTTGTGAAGAATTTGAAACCGGAAACATGCGACCATCTTCTTCTGTTTTAAGCGCAATATTTCGTTCTTCAAAAAAAGCTACAGTATCGCCACTGCAGTGAACGTGAAACGGACCAAGAAGTTCTTTTTCGCCTCTGGGATAATTTTTTACAAATTCACTTGGATTAAATTCGGCGTGGGTAACATTACATCTACCCCCACCCGAAACTTTTACTTTAGATAAAACATCTTTTCCACGCTCTAAAATGGCAATTTTCAATTCAGAATTGGCTTCTGCAGCATTAATGGCAGCATAGAAACCCGCAGCACCACCTCCAATAATGATTAAATCAAACATCAATTAACACGCTCAGGGTAGTTGGTAATAATGCCATCAACACCAAACGCTTTCATTTTCTCAATGTCTTCAACTTCGTTTACGGTCCATGTGTAAATCTTGAAACCAGCTTCTTTTATGGCATTTACATTTTCTTGGGTTAAAGTTTCAAAATCAGGATTTATAGCTTCAGCATTCAATTCTTTGGCAATTGCAATAGCATCAAGAGGATCATCTTCGGTTAAAATTGCAATAGGCACATCTGCATTTAATTTACGCATATCTCGAAGTTCGTCCCAAGCAAAACTAGAAATGATAAAATTTTCTTGGGTCCAACCAAATCTTTCAATATACACACCAGTAATAAAATTTACTCGATCAGAAGTGCCTAAACCTTTCAATTCAATATTAAGTCTAACTTTATTTTGAATTGTTTTTAAAACATCTTGAAGCAATGGAATACTATGACCCCCGTCAAGAATTAATCTTTTCGCTGTACCAATATTATATTCTTCAATTTTGCCGCCACCGTTTGTTAATCTTTCAACATTTTCATCGTGAAAAACCACAGTCTCGCCACTGACAATATTGAAAACATCAATTTCAATCATATCCACCCCTAAATCAAGCGCTTTTTGAACCGATGCAATTGTATTTTCAGTTTCGTGCCCCATAGCACCCCTATGACCTATAACCAACGGTTTCTTTTCTTGCATACAGCTGTTTAAAATGATTATTAAAAAAATAAAGCCAATGTATTTCATGTTATTTTTATTGTCAGTTAATTGGGTTAAAGATACAATTGAAACTTTTAAAAGTTCGCAATTAAAGAAAGAACCAAAATGAAGTTATTCTTTTTCAACGCTTTATAAAATTGAATTTGAAATTTTTAACATTTTTCAAGATGATTTAGGCTTCAAAACAACTCTTTCGCCATGTACTCGAATCGACATTGCCTCGTTACCGCCCTCTAATTCAATTTGAGCACCTTCATGAGTTACTTTTACATTTAAAATTCTCTTTCTGAAGTTAATTTTAAAAGAATAAGATTGCCACTCTTTGGGTATTCTTGGTGTGAATGACAATTTATCTTCAACTATTCTCATGCCACCAAAACCTTCAACAATACTCATCCAAGTACCTGCCATAGATGTAATATGCAAACCTTCTTCAACTTCTTTATTGTAGTCATCTAAATCTAATCTTGAAGTTCGCATATAAAATGCATAAGCTTGTGGCATACGGTCAAGCTTTGCGGCTTGAATGCTATGAACACATGGCGACAAAGAAGATTCATGAACTGTATAGGGCTCATAAAAATCAAAATGCCTTTCAAGTTCTTCTAGGGTAAAATGATCTTCAAAAAAATAAAATCCTTGTAAAACATCAGCCTGTTTGATATAAGGCGACCGTAAAATACGGTCCCAACTCCATTTTTGATTAATGGGCCGTTGCGATTTGGGTAATTCTTCAACAGTTATCAATTCTTTATCTAAAAAACCATCCTGCTGAAGATAAACATTATCTTTTTCTGAAAATGGAAAGTACATAGACGTAGCTACTTTTTTCCATCTCGAAATTTCATCGGTATTTAACTTTGTAACACCAATTATACGATTGTAATCTTGTAAATATCCTTCTTTGACTTTATTAAGTTGTGCCATAGTATATTGAATACACCACTTGGCTAAATAGTTCGTGTACCAATTATTATTGACATTATTTTCATATTCGTTAGGGCCAGTAACGCCCAGAATTACATACTTGTTTTTTTCTTTAGAATAGGTAGCACGTTGATGCCAAAAACGAGCAATACCAATCAAAACTTCTAAGCCCATTTCTGGAATGTAGCTGTAATCGCCCGTATACCTATAGTAATTAAAAATTGCAAAAGCGATGGCACCATTTCTATGAATCTCTTCAAAGGTTATTTCCCATTCATTATGGCATTCTTCGCCATTCATGGTAACCATAGGATATAGAGCCGCACCCTTTTCAAAACCTAGTTTTTTAGCATTCTCAATAGCCTTATCTAAATGATTGTATCGATATTCTAACAAGTTACGAGCAACAATTTGGTTCTTTGTCGCCATATAGAAAGGAATACAATAGGCTTCAGTATCCCAATAGGTACTACCGCCATATTTTTCACCGGTAAATCCTTTTGGACCAATATTTAATCTAGAATCTTTACCCGAGTACGTTTGATTCAACTGATAGATATTAAAACGAATAGCCTGTTGTGCTTTGACATCACCTTCAATTGTAATATCACTCATTTGCCAAATTTGGGCCCAAGCTAGCCTTTGATTTGTTAACAAAATATCAAAACCTAAATGATTCGCTTTTTTTAAGACTTTTTTTGCAACATCGACTAAGACTTCCTTTCTATGATTGGTATCAACCACATAACCCCCGAATTTGAGAAGTGAAATAGTTTCTCCTTTTTTTACATTTTGAGAATACGTATGAGAAACAGATAGTTCCTTTTTTGCGACTTTCGGTTTTTGGCTAATTTGCTTACCATTCAATGCAATACTTGATTGCATAAATGTAGTGGTAGCAAAATTCGTTTTTAAGGTATGGGCATTTATAAAAGCCTGATTTTCATCAGATGTAATCGCTGATACGTTCCAGAATTTATCATCCCAGTTAGAATCCTCATTCGTTATTCCAGCATCTAAAAAAGGAGAAAGTTTTACCTCAACTGCTGATTTTAATGGTGTTATTTCGTATTTTAAAACACCCAACTCATCAATATCTAAACTTAAAAAACGTGTTACTTTGATAGCAACTTTTACGTCATTTTTAGTGACTGCTTCAAAAGAACGCTGGTACCAACCTTCTTTCATATTTAATTCTCTTTTGAAACCAGAAATTAATTTACAGGTATTCAAATCAAAAATTTCGTCATCAAAAAATACATCAATACCAATCCAGTTAGGAGCGTTTAAGACCTTGGCAAAATATTCAGGATAGCCGTTTTTCCACCAACCTACTTTTGTTTTATCCGGATAATAGACTCCGCCAATATAACTGCCTTGAAAGGTATCGCCAGAATAGTGTTCTTCAAAATTTGCACGCTGCCCCATGGCCCCATTACCGATGCTGAATAAACTCTCTGATGATTTTATTCTGTCTTTATCAAATCCTTCCTCAATAATTGACCAAACATCTGGTTGTATATATTCTTGATTCATTCTAAAAATTCATTAACTTTTCATTCCAACAACAGTTAAATATAATTTATAAGCTATCCTATAAGTCCCTTCAAAAACGCATCATCTATTTCTGTGAAATCTTTGAAATTATGCTCCGCTTCAAAAAGTATTTTGGCATTGCCAATTCCAATGCTAATCATATGAGCAGCATTTGCAGCTTGAATACCTGCAACCGAATCTTCAAATACGACACAATTTTGAGGCAATACATCTAATTGGCTAGCGGCCATTAAAAAAACTTCAGGGTTAGGTTTAGCTTTGGTAACATTATTGCCATCAACAATACAATTAAAATAGTGAAGCAATTCAACTTTTTCTAAAATGGGTCTTGCATTTTTACTGGCCGACCCCAAGGCAATAGGGATTTCTCTGTCTTTCAAAAATTTTAATACACGAGGTACCTCTGGTAGAATTTCTGAAGCATCCATTTTAACTATATACTTAAGGTAATCTTCATTTTTTTCAATCATCCATTGGTCAAATTGTTTCTGAGTAGCATCAATCTTACCAATTTTTAATAAAATTTCTAAACAACGTTTTCTGCTCACGCCTTTAAATTGCTCATTCTGTTCTTCGGTAAATTCAAAACCTAATTGCTTAGCAAGATTTTTCCAAGCCAAAAAATGATACTTTGCAGTATCAACAATAACACCATCTAAATCGAATATAAATCCGGTTTGTTTCATTAAATATTTTTGAAATTTAATTTATAGTAGATTCTCTTTCAATAAGAGTTGCCTTTATTACTTCCGTTTTGAAGATTTCTTCGGTATCATTATCTATAGTAGTTTCAACTCTATCTATTAACATTTTGGCAGCCATTTCACCCATTTTATCTCCATGTTGTGCGATTGAAGTTAGGCTCGGTTCTGCATATTTTGAAAGTAACCCATCCGTAAAACCTATAAAAGAAATTTCCTCCGGAATCTTGAATCCTTTCTTTCGAGCTATATTCATGGCATGAATTGCAGAAATCTCGTTAACAGCAATTATAGCATCCAGATTATTATTTGATAAAAAAGAAGAAATACCCGCTTGATCATCTTCGGGTAATAATCTTAAAATAAGTGACTCATTAAAAGGAATATTATTCTCTGCCAAAGCTCTTCGATAGCCTCTTTCTCTATTTCTGTTTACCGTGTAAAAATAACCTGTCGTAATCAATCCAATGTTTCTTTTTCCTGATTTTATCATTTTATTAATCGCTTCAAACGTAATTTCTTCATCATTAATAATTACTTTATCACAATTAACCTCGTCAGTAACACTATCAAAAAGTACAATAGGTATACCTTGATCAGTAACTTCTTTTATATGGTGATAATCTTGTTTTTGAAGTGTCTCACTCGACAGGCCTACAATAAAACCATCAATGCTGCCATTGGCCAACATTTCCATATTAATCACTTCTTTATCAAAAGAACCATCAGAAACACAAACAATGGCATTGTACCCTTTGCTATTTGCATATTTTTCAATGCCTCTAAATACTGTAGTAAAAAAGTAATGTACAATGTCAGGAATAATTACCCCAATGTTCTTAGTATGTTTATTCTTTAGGCTAACGGCAATGTTATTAGGCTTGTAGTTGTGTAGCTTGGCAAAAGCTTGCACTTTATCGGTTGTTTCTTTTCCAATTTCTACACTATTTTTCAGTGCCTTTGACACTGTAGAAATTGAGACCCCAAGCTCTTTTGATATATCTTTAAGTGTTATTTTTCTTTTCAAAATAAAATCTTTATTTAACTTTTCAACATATTTAAAAACTATCAAGAAAACGTAATAATTGTGTTA
>CAZKQM010000087.1:0-10778 GCA_964554895.1 uncultured Maribacter sp.
CAAAAGCTGCTAATAAATTGTTATTAGTTTCTTTAATGGCTTTCATGTGCCTTGGCGCAATATATCCAGCTGCGCCAATTAGGGCAAAATTTTTCATTGAATTGATTTTTATTTAATTCTAGTTACTACACTATTTTTTAGCTCATATTCTTGCTGACTTTCTATACAAACAGCAATGCCTTTTTCAAAATTTAAACGATGACCATACTCACTAACCCAGCCTATTTGTTTGCCAGGATTACCAACGATTAAGGCATAATCATGCACCTCTTTTGTAATCACAGTACCGGCACCTATTAAAGCGTATTTTCCGATAGGATTACCGCATATAACTGTTGCGTTAGCACCAATTGAAGCCCCTTTTTTCACTAAAGTTTCAACATAACTATCTCTTCTAATAACTGCGCTTCTAGGATTGATAATATTTGTAAAAACCATTGAAGGACCTAAAAAAACATCATCTTCACAAATGACGCCTGTATAAATTGATACGTTGTTTTGAACCTTTACATTGCGCCCTAAAACAACCTTGGGAGAAATAACTACATTTTGACCTATGTTACATTTTTCACCTAAAATACAATCGGGCATAATATGTGAAAAGTGCCATATTTTGGTTCCTGAGCCTATGGTACAACCATCATCAATGACTGCGGTTTCATGCGCAAAAAAATCAAGCTTGGTCATTTAGTAAGTACTTAATAAAGTTTCAAAACACTATACTTTGGTCGCGTTGCAAAAGTACGATAATTCTTAGCCTTATCAAGTTTAACTTTGTTACGCAAATTATTTTCAATTAAAATATGTTCTGCAAAATCATACCAGGTCATTACCTCACCATCTGTAAAATGTAGTATTCCATATTTTCTATTTTCAATACTTATTAGTTCAATGATGAATGCTGCTAAATTATTTGCGTTAGTAGGGCATCCTATTTGATTATCTGTTATAGACAAATTTTCACCCTCTTCTGCCTTTTTTAAAATAGTTTTATAAAAATTGTTTCCGAATTCAGAATACAACCACGAGGTTCTAATGATAAAATATTTTTTAGCTATTTCTTGAATATACTGCTCGCCAAGAAGTTTCGATTTTCCGTATTGATTGATAGGATTTGTTGGGTCGCTAACTTCATAAGGTGTATTCTTATTTCCGTCAAAAACATAGTCGGTAGAAATATGTATCAAACAAACCCCATATTGTTGACCTAATAATGCTAAATTTTTAACACCTTCAGCATTTATTTTGTAGGCTTGTTCTGGTTCTTTTTCGGCTAATTCTACATTTGTATACGCCGCACAATTAATACAATAATCAAAATCAAGAGATTCAAAAACTTTAGAAATCGCATCAATGTTTGTAATATCTAATTTTTTAGCGTCGTAAAAATGAAATGCTATGTCTGGTTGTTGAAAAGCTAGCTTTTGAATGCATTTTCCTAGCTGACCATTGGCGCCAGTGACCAATATATTTTTCATGAAAATGCTACTTTAAAGGTAGGTAAGACGATATCTTTTTCAGAGATTACTAGCTCTTTAGAATCAAGCTCCCAATCAATTGCTAGTTCATCGTCATTATAAATAATTCCTCTTTCAGAAGCTTTGTTATAATAATTATCACATTTGTAGGCGAGAATTACTTCATCGCTTTTTGCTAGAAATCCGTGTGCCATACCTTTTGGTATAAAAATCATTTTGTGATTTTTATCTGACAGCAAAATTTTAAAATGTTCACCAAATGTAGGGCTGTCTTTACGTATATCAACCACAACGTCAATGGCTTGACCCTTTATGACTTGTACTAGTTTAGCCTGTGCATGAGCGCCCACTTGATAATGTAAACCACGCAACACGTTTTTTGAAGATATAGATTGATTATCTTGAACGAAATCAACTGAAAACCCCAATTCAGCTTCAAATTTTTGTTTATGAAATGATTCAAAAAAAACACCTCTTTTATCCTCAAAAATCATAGGTTCAATAATAAAGCAACCTTCTATATGCGTTTCTTTTACCTTCAATTGTTTTCTACTATTTGAGTTGCATTAAATAATCGCCATAACCACTTTTTAGTAATGGCTTTGCTAATTTGTGTAATTGTTGCTTGTCAATAAAACCCATTGCATAGGCAACTTCTTCAATAGAACCTACTTTTAACCCTTGTCTTTCTTGTATAACCTCAACCAAATTAGAAGCTTGCATTAGCGACCCGAAAGTTCCGGTATCGAGCCAAGCGGTACCGCGATCTAAAATACTAACATTCAATTTTCCTTTGTCTAAATATGCTTTATTGACATCAGTAATTTCAAGTTCACCTCTTGCACTAGGTTTTATGTTTTCAGCAATCTCGATTACTGAATTGTCATAAAAATAGATTCCCGGAACAGCATAATTAGATTTCGGATTTTTTGGCTTTTCTTCAATCGAAATTGCTTTGCCGTTCACATCAAATTCAACCACCCCATAGCGTTCAGGATCTTGAACATGGTATCCGAAGATAATACCCCCATTGGGTTCTTTGTTTTGCTGTAACAACGTTGTCAAGCCAGTACCATAAAATATATTATCACCTAAAATTAGAGCGACCTTATTACTACCTATAAATTCTTTTCCAATCAAAAAAGCCTCCGCCAAACCGTTTGGTTTTTCTTGAGTTTCATATTGAAAATTGCAGCCCAATTGACTTCCATCACCCAATAACTTTTTGAAATGGGGTACATCAGTAGGTGTGGTTATAAACAAAATTTCATGAATGCCTGCTGACATTAAGGTTGCCAAGGGGTAATAAATCATAGGCTTATCATAAACAGGCATTAGCTGTTTGCTCAACGCCATAGTTATGGGGTATAATCTTGTGCCTGAGCCACCTGCTAAGATAATTCCTTTCATTTTATACTTTTTGGTATTTATTAGAGTACCATGCCACAGTTTTTTGCAAACTTTCATCAAAATCTGCTTCTACCTTCCAGCCAAGTTCTTTTTTTATTTTACTCGCGTCAATAGCGTACCTAAAATCATGCCCTAAACGATCTTTAACAAAAGTTATTTGGTCTTCATAAGAGCCGCCATTGGTTTTTGGGGTAGTCGCATCGAGAATTTTGCAAATTTTCTTAGCAATATTCAGATTACTATATTCATTATTTCCACCAATAACATAGGTTTCGCCAGTTTTTCCTTTTTTAAATACTAATTCAAGGCCTTTACAATGATCAACTACATACAACCAATCTCGCACATTACTACCGATACCATAAATGGGTATGCCATCGCCATATATTGCTTTACGAATTACAGTGGGTATCAACTTTTCATTGTGTTGCTTTGGTCCAAAATTATTAGAGCAATTGGTGGTCACTACTTTTAAACCGTAGGTATGAAAATAGCTTCTTACTAAAAAATCAGAGGCCGCTTTTGATGCGCTATACGGACTATTAGGTGCGTAGGCCGTATCTTCATCGAAATAGCCCTCTTTTTCTAAACTGCCATAAACTTCATCAGTTGAAACATGTATAAATCTGGCATTTTCAAAACCTTTTTTAGAACTATTTGGGGCGTCTAACCAGTGATTTTTGGCTGCTTCTAAAAGCACAAAAGTGCCTTCAATATTTGTTTTAATAAAATGATTAGGGTTTTCTATTGAATTGTCAACATGCGATTCTGCAGCAAAATGAATAATGGCATTGATGTCATGTTTGACAAAAATTGAATGGACTAAGGCTGAGTCACAAATATCGCCTTCAATAAAACTATACCTTTCATGGCCTTCTATTTCAGAAAGATTGTCAAGGTTAGCAGCATACGTTAATTTATCAAGATTAACAATTTGAACATTAGGATTTGATGCTAGAAAAAAAGGTATAAAATTACTGCCGATGAAACCTGCACCGCCCGTAACTAAAACCCTATTTTCTATCACATTAGTCATGTTCTTGTAAGGCGTCAGCTCTCTTATTGATATATTGAAATAGAGAAAATATCAAGAACCCAAAAATAAATAGAAGCGGAAAAATTATAAAGCTCTCATTAAATAATGACTTCACAATTTTTTGAGATTTGCCAATATTTAGAATACTAATTACGTTTTTCTGTTGTACTAATTCAAAATTCTTAGTTTCAATTTCTGCATTTAATCTATTTTTCAGCGATAGCAAAGCAGGCACATTCAGGTTTTCTTTTTCTAAATAAACCATACTAGCATCTTGTTTTTTAGATCCAGAGGCTAGCGCCTTAGAATAATCTCTAATTAAGGTGTCAATTTGTTTAATAAGCACCTTGTTTTCAGTAATTCTCGATGCTGAATTTTCACTGTTTATCTTTCTTAACCCTTCAAAATAATCATTCTTATTAATGTAATTGACTAATTTATTTACGATTTCTTCATCATTAATACCGACCTTATAATTAAATATAATTTTGTGATCGATGATACTCTTTTCAGAAAGTTCTGCCTTTAAAATATCAATAACAAAACTTTCATTTTTGAAATTTCTTAGTACCTCGAGATATTTGGTTTGTTCTGCTATGACTTCTTCACTTTCAAACTCTTTATCTTCAATTGCTTCAATCTCAATTTTGAAGCCCTTAAGATCATCTTCTTTCAAGTCAAGAGCTTCTATAAAATCTATATTCTGTGATTTTATATTTTGATTTATTTCTTCAACAACATCATATAAATAATTTTTACTTTCAAAATTGGGCCTTACTAATACTTCTGTTTTATACTTTTCTGAAACCAAATTTTTCAAAGCAAAACCTGCCGCAATTCCTAGAATAACCAAAACTAAAAGCTTAAAAATATTATTCTTAAAAAAAAGGTAACGCCTCAAGAAAAAATTAGCCATTTTATTGAGCCCTTTTTTAAAGAGCGCAAATAACTGTCCTAAATCTATTTCATCTGCTGCTTGGTTGTTGGCCATGATTTTATGAATTGAATAGTTGTGTTAATATTTTATCAGTAATCAAATAGGTTGGTTTTACGCCTGTTGTACCTAAACCTCCTGATGCTAAAGTGCTTCCTGTTTTTAATGGATTATCTGAAGCGTAATAGGCGTACCTAACTTTTACATCTTCTACAATACTTTTTCTAATTTTAGAAGCAGATTGAATTGCTTTTTGATAATGAACTCCTTCCATTTCTAAACCAATAACATTCCATGTTGATTCATGAAAGAACTTCAATATGTCTTTATTCTGCAATGATGTTCCTAATACAGTAACCATCGTTCCTTCAAAAACTTCCAAGCCAAATCCTTCAAAATCAGCAGCACATAATTCATTTTTAAATGGATAATTATCAGCAGTACCCTCAAAAATATGTGCTGACGGAATCATTAAGTCTCCTTTTTCGCCTTCTAAAATTCCGGCCTTACCCATAATAGAAATTGAATCAACATTCAGATAGCTAACTTTCTTGTCTGTTGCCACTAAAGGTTTTAATAACTCATCTATGGTCTCGTAAGCCTGTTCACCAAAGGCGTAGTCCATCACAAAGATAACAGGTTTTTCATCATTTTTAAGTCCTTTAGGCAGCTCATAACAGCAGGCATCCTTGCCAAGTTTTGCCAAATCAAAAATCTGAACATTTATATTAGTACCTGAAACATCTTCAATTGAAATCATGCCGTTCTTCCGCGCTAATTTTTCAACTTTTAATCTTAATTCAACATTTTCAGAAGAACTTAATGCTTCATAAATTTCAAGCGAGTCAGCTTTTACAAATTCTTTTTGAAGAGCCTTACGCGCAAACAATGAATTCATGACACTATGCATATTGGCACTAATGATATGAATGGGTCTAGCTAAGAGGTTTTCTTTCTTTAAAATTGATTTGATATGTTCTGCCCAACGCTCGCCATGAATATGATGACCTAATCGCTCTCTTAATAAAGCACTAAACGTAATGGTGCGCTTTTCATCAGTCAATTCTTCATCAATCGATAATTTACCCAACCAATACACAATTTTTAAAAACCTTTCTGGATTCTCTTCTGAATTAAATATTGAATATACCTCTATTACTTCTTCAAAACTACGACCTAAAATATTTGCAGTATGAAGCAAAGCTGTTTCTCTTTCTACCTGAGTTAATTCTTTTTTTTGAACAGCGGCTTCTAATTTTTTCCAATCACGAATTGTCTTATTCGTTTCTTCAATTAGAACTCGAGTTGATATTTTTTGCGACTCAACAAACAAAAAGGTAAGGTGAGTCAAAATATCATAAATGTCAGATCGCCCTCTTGTTATCTCAATATTCATTTGCTCATCATCAATGCGATAGCAATTACGTCTTCTTTTCAGCGGAACAATTGAATCAAAATGCGATTTGCCATACCCTTCATCAGAAGTTAAATTGATGAATCTACATTGTTCAATACCTTCTGGCAAGCGTTCTAAAACATATATGAGTCCTTGGAGTTCAGCTTTATCCTCAGCTATAGAGCCGTAAATTTCAGGTCTCAGTTGCAGTAAGGCATTTTTTAGCGATTCACCTGAAACACCGGTAGGCTTATAAAAGCCCCTATTAAAAAGATGGCGCATTGTAATATACAATCTCTCAATTGCATTTGTAGATTCTTGAGCGCGCGTTGTCTTTTTGGATTTGCTCATTTATAATTTTCAAGTAAAATTACAAATAAATATCAGCATTAACATGACCTTGCTAGTCAGTGTCTTTTGACAATTAATTCATGTGAATTTCAATGTCATTTAACAATAAGTAATTCTCAAAATCGTTGATTAGCTATCAAAACTAACTAGAACTGAAAGTTCATCATGAAGTTTGAAATGAAAACGTTTTTAAAAATAGCCTCTTTTTTGGTGCTTTTCAATAGCGCCTTTGCCTACTCCAATACCATTGTGTTGAACAGCCATAGCTTCAATGCTAAGAAAAAAAGCAATTTTACTATTGATGGCCATGTTGAACATCTAGAAAGAGGATTAACCATAATTCACTTTCAATCAAATCAAGCTTTTGAGTTTCGAACCTTTGATACACATTCAAGTGAAGAAGATGCCCAAAAATTTGTAGAAACCATTGAAAAATTACTACTAAACAAAGCTGTATTTAGTGTTCTGGTTCATGATTCTGCTGCAAAAAGTATCATTGCTTTTCAAGAGAAACTTAAGAAGATTGGGTTTTCGCAATTGAGTGTTTTAAAAGGAAGACAGGCATATATCATGCATAATTTTGATGGAAATTACCATGAGCAAACTGACAACATTTCGACCACAATTGAATTAAAACATCCTTCTGGCATTACCGACAAGATGGTTTATTTTGAGAAAATAAAATACACTTATGAACCCAACAATAACCGCTATATTGCTCATGCTGGCGGCGAAATAAATGAAGTAAAATCAACCAACTCATTGGAAGCCTTAAATGCAAATTATAAAAAAGGGTTTCGCCTTTTTGAATTAGATATCATTGAAACTTCAGACGGAAAATTAGTGGCAGCCCACGATTGGAAAATGTGGTCAAGATTTACAGATTATGGTGGTTCGTTGCCGCCAAGTCATGCAGAATATAAAAAGCACAAAATTTATGGGGATTATACTACGCTTGATTTAAAGGGAATAAATGCATGGTTCAAATCACATCCTGACGCTATATTAGTAACCGATAAAATCAATGATCCTGTTGCCTTTGCAAATGCTTTTGTTGATAAAAGTAGATTAATAATGGAGTTGTTCAGCCCAATGGCAATTGAGAATGCATCAAAAAACGGAATTCAGGTAATGATTTCACAACAGCCATTAATGAGCGTGGTCGGCGATAAATTAAACTACCTTTTGGTTAACGATATTAAATATGTTGCTGTTTCAAGACGCATTATTTCTAGCAAGAAAGATTTTATGCTAAAGTTGCAAGAAAACCATATTAAGGTCTACGTTTATAATGTAAATTTTGATCCAGGCAAAGATGAACGTTACGTGCAAGACAATGAATTTGGTCTTATTTATGGAATGTATGCTGATAAATGGATTGAGAACCAGCCTAAGAATACGTCTTTGACTAAATAGTCTCTTTTTTATTACTCTTTAAATTGGTGTAAGCCTTCAGCCAATTTTCGGTCATTTGAAAGCCGTTGTACCTTATTTTGACCGCCCAATTTTCCTATTGATTTCATAAAATCTTGAAATCCCCCTGATTTAATTTTCGTAAGCTTTAAACGTTGAAGCACCTTGCCATCTATTAAATCAAAATAATAGCTATTCTGCTTCTGTAACGACGCGTCTAAGGTTTGAATAAATTTTTGTTCATCAGTAGGTGGTTTTTCAAATTCAACCAACCATTCATGATAGGGTAATTCTCCATCATTTGGTGTGATTTGTGGAGCCACTGTAAACTCGCTGACCCTGGCATCAGTATTAGCGATGGCGATTTGCATTGCTTTTTCAACTTCACTTGCAATTACATGTTCACCAAATGCAGAAATAAAATGCTTAATACGCCCAGAAACTATTATTTTATATGGCTTTAATGAAATAAACTGAACGGTATCTCCAATGTTATATGCCCACAATCCGGCATTAGTTGAAATAATTAAAACGTAATTAACATTGAGCTCAACATCTTTAATTGTTATTCGTTTCGGTTGTTCTTCAAAAAATTCATCGGCCTTTATAAATTCATAAAATATCCCCGAGTTTAAAAGCAATAGCATGCCTCTTTCATTCTGCTTATTTTGGTAAGCAAAAAACCCTTCGCTTGCAGGAAACAATTCAATACTGTCAACGCGTCTACCTATTAAATTTTCAAATTTTGAACGATAAGGTTCATAATTAACGCCCCCGTAAATGAACAATTGAAAATTTTTGAAAAGCTCACCTATTTTTTGATCTGTTTTTTGTTTTAATATTTCGAAATACATCTGTACCCATGACGGTATCCCAGCAATAATGGTCATATCTTCATCAAGGGTTTCTTCAACTATGGCATTTAATTTGGTTTCCCAATCTTCAATGCAATTTGTTTTCCAACTAGGCAACCTATTTTTTTGAAGATAGTTTGGTACATAGTGGGCTGAAATTCCAGAAAGTCTACCTAGTCCTATTCCGTTTTTGGTTTCCATTTCAGGACTTCCTTGTAAAAAAATCATTTTTCCATCTACAAAACTACTATTACCCGTTTCGTGAATGTAATTGAGAATCGCATTTCTAGAAGCTTCAACCTGATGTTTTATTGATTCATTGGTAATAGGTATGTACTTCGCCCCAGAGGTTGTGCCCGAAGTTTTAGCAAAATATAAAGGTTTGCCCGGCCATAAAATATCTTCTCTGCCTTGAATAACTTTTTCTACATAAACTCTTAGTCCTTCATAATCTCGAACCGGCACATGTTTTATGAAATCAGCATGAGATTTAATCGAAGCAAAATTATGGTCTTTACCAAAATCAGTAATGGCTCCTTTCTGTAGTAATTGATTAAAAACTTTGTGCTGCGTTTCGACTGGTGCATTTACCCAAACCGTTGTTTTTTTGGCTATAATTCTTGCGAAAATTTTGGCTGCAAAAGATTTTAAGGACATTATTTCCTATTTAAAATCAATAAAATTCAACGGATTAATGGGGGTGCCATTTTGCCAAAGCTCAAAATGCAAATGTGCTCCTGTTGTTAATTCGCCTGTATTACCTACTTCTGCGATTACCTCGCCAGTGCGTACCGAATCACCCTGGGTTTTATTTAAGACACCATTATGCTTATAAGCACTTAAAATACCGTTATCATGTTTCAAAATAATAACATGTCCGGTATCTGCCGTCCATTCAGCAAAAACAACAACACCATTAGCGGTAGCTTTCACCGGCGTACCTCTAGGGGCAACAATGTCAACAGCGAAGTGCTTTTTTTCTAAATTAAAACCTTGTGATAAGGTGCCACTAATTGGCGGAAACAATGATATACTTGCATTGTTCGATGTTCTTTCAAACAAATTATACTTGTCTTCTAAGGCAACCTCAGCCCGTAACATTGAATCTTGCTTTATGGGTAATAAATCTACTGTAGAAGGGTCAAGTTTAAAGCGTTTTCGTAGCGAATCTCTATTAATTTGATTGTTCTTAATATCACCTTTTAATACTTTTCTAATATTTTCAAGATAATTGTTAGTGTTGTTTAATTCACGCACTAGAGAATCAGTTTCATAGGTCAACTCAGTAGCTTGTTTTTTTAGTTTGGTTGATGAATAACCAGGTATATACTCTCTAAGCGGAGTAAAGGCTATTAACAAAATAGTAAAGGCAATTAAGCCAATAATTAAAAGGGTGCTTGAAACAAACACATTTAGCCTACTTAGTTTAAATGAAATTTTTTCTTCAAAAGTGTTCTCATTTAGTATAACCAAACGATACTTATGCAAAAGCTTTTTACGCAATTCACCTCTCTTTTTAACTTTTTTGGCCATCATGACAAAGATAACGATCTGATTTAATTAGATCGAATACCTATTCGCTTTTTAGATACCTACAAATGAAAATCATATAAATGGTTTTTTTACTACCTTTGTAAACTACTAATACTTTACAAATTATGATTACGTTGCAGATATTTTTAGCTATTGGAGCACCACAAATTGTATTAATTGTTGTAGCAATTCTATTGCTCTTTGGTGGCAAAAAGATTCCTGAGCTTATGCGCGGTTTGGGTAGCGGTATTAAAGAATTTAAAGATGCGTCTAAAGACGATGATAAACTAGAAGAAAACTAGAAGATTTCTTAATAAGGTATAAAGCTCTGATTAAAATCAGGGCTTTTTTTATGCTTAAACTTTTAAAAATT
>CAZKQM010000088.1:0-10554 GCA_964554895.1 uncultured Maribacter sp.
TTTATAATATTGTATATTTGAATGAATTTTAGTTCAAATATTAAATTTTTATACTATTATGAATGATATATCATACAATAATTGGTCAGAGAAATCAGATTCGTTTTTAATGAAGACCATTGGAGAATTCATTCAAACGCATCGATTAAATCAAAATAAATCACAAAATCAGGTGGCTAAATCTGCTGGTATTAGTAGATCTACCCTAAGTCTTTTAGAACGAGGTGAAAAAGTTAGAATTGATAGTTTACTTCAGGTCCTGCGCGTTCTTGACCTACTCTATGTCATGAATGTATTCAAAATTGAAGATCAAATTAGTCCCCTTGAATATGCCAAGCTCCAAAAAAAGAAAAGAAAGCAGGCTTCGCCTAAGCAAAATAAAAGAGTTACCAAAGAAGATTTAGGATGGTAGATGTAGCTGAAATAAAAATTTGGGGCGAATTGGCGGGTGCTGTGCGCTGGGACGCCATACAAAACATAGGCTATTTTCAATACGATCCAAAGTTTATTGAAAAGGGTTGGGACCTATCACCCATTAAAATGCCCATCAGTAATGGATCACGTATTTATAGTTTTCCCGAATTAAGAATAGGGCGAAATGAAACTGAAGATACTTTTAAGGGGTTACCCGGACTCTTATCAGACGCACTGCCCGATAAATATGGCAACAAACTCATTAATACCTGGTTAGCCAAAAATGGTCGCTCAGAAAACAGTATGAATCCTGTCGAGAAATTATGCTTTATTGGTACAAGAGGAATGGGTGCCATGGAATTTGAACCCACACAAGTCAAAACAAGTCTAAAAAGTTTTTCGCTAGAACTAAACGGGCTCGTTACCATTGCAAAAAAAATGCTCAATGAACGTGAAAGCTTTTTAACCAACTTGAATAAAGATGAAGAAAAAGCTATGATTGAAATACTAAAAATAGGTACCTCAGCAGGGGGTGCCAGACCAAAAGCAGTTATTGCATACAATCATAAAACTCAAGAAATAAGATCTGGTCAAGGTACTATTCCTAAAGGGTTTGAACACTGGCTACTAAAATTAGATGGTGTCAGCGATGCACAATTTGCAGAAAGCTCAGGTTGGGGGCGTGTAGAATATGCCTATTATCTCATGGCAATTGATTGCGGCATTGAAATGAACGAATGTCAATTATTAGAAGAAAATAACAGAGCGCATTTCATGACAAAACGTTTTGATAGAGAATACAAAAACAAATACCATATACAATCGCTTTGCGGTTTACAGCACTATGATTTTAATGATATGTTTGGGTATAGTTACGAGCAGTTATTTCAAACCATGCGCATC
The DNA here is from genome assembly GCA_964554895.1 of uncultured Maribacter sp. Lineage (GTDB taxonomy): Bacteria > Bacteroidota > Bacteroidia > Flavobacteriales > Flavobacteriaceae > Maribacter_C. The sequence goes on from CAZKQM010000088.1 coordinate 1,318, forward strand.
TTAAAACTCACGTATCCTGAAGCCGAACAAATGTTTCGTCGTATGGTATTTAATGTCATCGCCACCAATTATGATGACCATACCAAAAACTTTTCATTTTTACTAAAAAAAGGAGAACGTTGGTGCTTAGCGCCGGCTTATGACCTATGCTTTTCATATGATCCAACAAACCATTGGGTCAGCCAACAAACGTTAAGTATTAATGGCAAACGCACGAATATTTTAAAAGAAGATTTAATGACCATTGCCCATGACAATAACATCAAAAAAGGAAAAAAAATAATAGAAGAAATAAATGATACAGTACACTCTTGGGGTGCTTATGCAATAAAAGCAAACCTAAGAACCGATCTTCAAAAACGCATACAAAAGAATTTAAACACCTTTTAAGAAACCTTAGTTATAATGCGCCTTAAAAATTGATATCAATACATCAGGCGGCACTATTTTATTAGGGTATTCATGCATCACAGAAAGTACTTGGCTAATCGCAGAAGGGGGTAATCCCATTTTTAATCCAAGATTATGTAAGCGACCTACTTCGGCCTCTTCTTGTATTTGATCTACATTCATCAATAAAACTAATCTGTGAAATTGAAGAATTCGATCTCCCTCAGTTTTTGGTATCACATGCTCAGGTTCAGCGTTAAATAAGGCTTCAAAATCATCAGATGATACGGCTAATTTTTCTGCAACGCTACGCAGAAAATCAAATTCTAAATCGCCGATAACTCCGTCAACTTTAGCAAATTCAATCATTTCTGAAAGAACACTCAATTTTTCTTTATAACTACTCATATTCACTTACTTTACAATAGGCCTTAAAATATAACCCAAAAAAAAATAATTTCGTATACATAACGAAGATTTGACTCCTATAGCGGGCCTTAAAACTAATTATAATACCTTAGCACCAAATTCAAATAATGACAAATAATGATGTCTTTAAAAAGCTAAGAGTGGCTTTAATGTTGCGAGATGATGAAATTATTGATATTCTAAAAGAAGCCGATTTTAAACTTTCAAAAAGTGAACTCAGTGCTTTTTTTAGAAAAGACAACCACCCCAATTACAGAGAATGTGGTGATCAGGTTTTACGTAACTTTTTAAACGGACTCGTTCTACACCTACGCGGCACCAAAGAAAATCCTAAAAATCCTGGAGAAGTCTTATCCGCAAGAAAATCTAAATCTGCGTCTATAGTAAATGCTAAACCTAATTTTAAAACCATGCAACGCAAAAATATAGATACAGATATCAGCCACGTGAAGTATAAAAACAAAAAGAAACCTTAAGCGTTCGCAACAAATAAAATATAAAAGGCAAGGTTGAAAAACCTTGCCTTTTATATATATCAATTGGATTGTTATGCTAACGCTTGTTCAACTTTATCAGCCGCTTCTTGAAACTGCACAGCAGACTGTACATCTAAGCCGGAGCTATCGATAATCTCTTTTGCGATTTCTGCATTGGTACCTTGCAAGCGAACAATGATAGGTACTTTAATCGAATCACCCATATTTTTATAAGCCTCAACGATTCCGTTTGCAACACGATCGCAGCGTACAATTCCACCAAAAATATTTATCAATATGGCTTTTACCGCTGGATCTTTCAGAATGATTCTGAACGCTTCCTCAACACGTTTGGCATCCGCAGTACCGCCTACATCTAAAAAATTCGCGGGCTCACCGCCAGCCATCTTAATTAAATCCATAGTCGCCATTGCTAATCCTGCACCATTTACCATACAACCCACATTTCCATCTAAATCAACATAATTCAATCCTAAGGCTCCTGCTTCAACTTCAATGGCATTTTCTTCACGCAAATCGCGCATTTCAGCATATTGCTTTCTTCTGTATAATGCATTATCATCTATGGATACTTTTGCATCAACCGCCATAATTTTCTCATCAGAAGTTTTTAAAACCGGATTGATTTCAAACATACTCGAATCACTTTCTACATAGGCTTTGTAAAGTGCAGCTACAAACTTAGTCATCTCTTTAAAAGCAGTACCTGAAAGTCCTAAATTGAAAGCAATTTTACGTGCTTGAAAAGGTAAAAGCCCTGTTGCGGGATTAATTTCTTCATGAAATATGAGATGTGGCGTTTTTTCAGCCACCTCTTCAATATCCATACCACCTTCGGTGGAATACATAATCATATTTCGGCCCGTGGCTCTATTCAATAATACAGACATGTAAAATTCACTGGTTTCACTATCGCCTGGATAATATACATCTTCAGCAATAAGTACTTGATGTACTTTTTTACCTTCAGCTGAAGTTTGTGGTGTTATCAAGTTCATACCTATGATTTGACCTGCAATTTCTTCAACTTGCTTAAGATTTTTTGCCAATTTAACACCACCGCCTTTACCGCGACCCCCTGCATGTACTTGCGCTTTGATGACATGCCATCCTGTACCTGTTTCTTCGGTCAATTGTTTAGCAGCATCAACAGCTTCTTTTGCATTTTGTGCAACAATACCCCTCTGAATGCGAACTCCGAAGCTTGCCAAAATTTCTTTTCCTTGGTATTCGTGAAGATTCATAAAATATATTTAGTGATTTAAGAGTGCAAAAATAGGGAAAATTAAAACCAAATGTTAGTGGTTAATTTAAATCTTGAAATCATCAAAATCTAGCGGGTCAAAATTTTTAAAATTACCGTTAAGTTTTATAGTTAACTTGGTGCGATCTACCTCGTTCAAAACATTTATAGTAGTATTCAAGTGTTCTTGAATAAAATGCAGTCGCTCACTTTCTTTTCGCAATTGTAATAATTCATATTCCTGCTCAAAAGAGAGCCCCATTTTATGAACCAGAACAAAACTGTGAAACTTATCTAGGGGTACAGCGGTAAAAGGCACCTCCATCAAACCATATAAAATTTCTAATTTTTCTAAAACTTCTTGCTTCATAACATCGCTACCATCATTAACATTATCTATGAATTCAACCTCACCTCCTGCATATAATTTTCCATTCATTTGTGTTTCAAAATTAACCAGTCTGAAAACTTGTCGCGCCACACAAGTCACATCCATTTCGCCATTGGGGTAGGTGTTAACCACCTCCACCAATTGCACTTCAACCCCGTAATGTATACTATCATTAATGTATACAGGAATACCAAATGTCACGGCATCATGCCTACAATCAGTAATCAATTGTTTGTATCTTTCTTCGAAAATGTGTAATGGTACTGTCTCACCAGGAAAAAATATCGACTGTAAGGGAAACATGGGTAATTTCATCTGCGTATGCTGTGTTAATTAATTTGAGACGTTCATTAAAATGGGATAAATATACCATACCCAAAAGGGATGCACAAATAATACAATTGTTTTATTTGTAACATTTTGTTGAATTTGTAATATATCATGAGAATTTTTTTGTAAAAAAAAGTGTTTAAACTAGCTTTGCTCAAATTCACAAATACCTAAGATGAAGCAGTCAGACCTTCTTAAAATAGCAAATACATTCGGCGACCCAGTTTATGTGTATGATGCTCAAAAAATTCAAAGTCAATTTAATCGATTGACATCAGCATTTGGTAGTGTAAAAAACTTAAAGCTCAACTATGCCGCCAAAGCGCTGTCTAACATAACTATTTTGAAATTCATGAACAGTTTGGGTAGCGGGCTAGATACTGTTTCTATTCAAGAAGTTCAGTTGGGCTTGTTGGCAGGTTTTAAACCACAAGACATCATCTTTACACCCAACGGTGTTTCATTAGAAGAAATTGAAGAAGCAGCAAAACTAGGGGCGCGCATTAATATTGATAACTTATCAATTTTAGAGCAATTTGGTAGTAAGCATCCTGATATACCTGTTTGTATTCGAATTAATCCGCACGTTATGGCCGGCGGAAATTCAAATATTTCAGTGGGCCATATCGATTCTAAATTCGGTATAAGCATTCATCAAATTCCACATTTGCTGCGTATTGTTGAGCTAACCAATATGAACATTAACGGTATTCACATGCATACGGGTAGTGACATACTTGATATTGATGTATTCTTATATGCTTCAGAAATTTTGTTCGAAACAGCGAAAAATTTTAAAAATCTAGATTTTATTGATTTTGGTAGCGGATTCAAAGTTCCTTATAAAGCAGGCGATATTGAAACTAATATTGAAGAATTAGGTAAAAAATTAGGATCTCGTTTCAACGAATTCTGTAAAGAGTATGGTAAAGATTTAACCCTCGCTTTTGAACCTGGTAAATTCTTGGTCAGTGAGGCTGGTAAATTTTTAGCCAAAGTTAATGTGGTCAAACAAACTACTTCAACGGTTTTCGCCAGTATCGATTCAGGTTTCAATCATTTGATTAGACCTATGCTCTACGGAGCCTCACATCATATAGAAAATATATCAAACCCAAAAGGCCGCGAACGCTTTTACTCTATTGTCGGATACATTTGTGAGACCGATACCTTTGCGAGTAATCGTCGCATCAATGAAATATCAGAAGGAGATATCCTTTCTTTTCACAATGCTGGGGCGTATTGCTTTACTATGGCGAGCAACTATAACTCACGTTTTAGACCTGCCGAAGTCTTATGGTATAAAGGCAAGGCTACTTTGATTCGTGAACGAGAGGTATTTGATGATCTTCTTAGAAATCAAGTTGATGTTAAAGATTTATTCAACACCAAGGCAGAAAAAGTTACTGTAAAATAAAGCGTTTCAAAAATCGTTAGTTTTGGTATAGTCTTTGGACTAATTCAGAAAAACGATTGTATATGAAATCATCTATTCAAAAATTTGGAAAAATAGCAAGCTTCGCATTCATGTTCTTTTTAACATTCTCAATTCAAGCGCAAGAGGTTACTTGGCTTTCTTGGAATGAAGCTGCGCAGCTGGCGGCAACCGATGAAAATCCGAAGAAACTATTTGTAGATATTTATACGGATTGGTGCGGTTGGTGCAAAAAGATGGATAAGGATACGTTTCAAAATGCGGAAGTAGCAGCTTATATGGAAGCTAATTTCTATATGATCAAGATGGATGGAGAAGGTAAAGAACCTATAGAGTATAAAGGAAAGATCTATAATTTTGTACCACAAGGCAAACGTGGGTATCATGAATTTGCCGCTGCTTTGATGAACGGTAGAATGAGTTACCCTACTACTATTTTTCTGAATGAAAAAATGGAAATGCTCTCACCTGTACCTGGCTATCAAAAACCAGATGCCTTTTTAAATATTGCACGTTATTTTGGCGATAACATTTACCTTGAAAAAGATTGGAAAACGTACGAAAGTGAAAGTAAATAAAAAAAACTCCTTTACCATGATGGTAAAGGAGTTTTTAATTCTTTAACTATACAGTGTTAGTCTGAGCCTGTTGGTTTTAGTTCAGTTTCAACCGCTTCAAGGGCCTGAGCCTTTTTCGCTCTATTATGACAACGGTCACACAAATCAGTAATCTTTTTTAACTCTCTTGCTTTAGCTACTGTACCTTCAAAAATTTCATGGGTACGTTTACCATTGATATATGAACAATCTTGGTGTAAATGGTAGCTTTTACCTGAAGGTGTCCAGTATACACTATTAACCCCATTATTGAGTAACTCTACTTGTTTTGTTTGCTCGGTATATTGCTCTACAGAAGCCGGATTAAACTCCGTTCCCGTTAAACCAGCTGCCGCTAAAGCTGCGATAGCTACGGTTCCTAAAATACCTTTTTGCTTGCCGCTCAGATTTTTATTCGTAAAAATTAGAATGACCATAGGTAAAAAAGCGAGGACACTAATAATCATTCCTAATTGATTCTGAACAAAGAATTTAAACTTGTTCTTTTCAGAAGCAGGATCTAAACGATTTGATTTTTTCCAAAGAATATTTCCAACGATTGCGAATATCAAGGCGACCACAATCAAGCCAATCATCCAATACATATCGACAGGTACTTCTTGTAATTTAAAATAGGCCCATACTTGACAACCAATGGCTACCAACCAACCGAGTACGGCGATGATCCTAAAAGTTGTGGCTTTTGATTTACTTTCTGCTGTGGGTTTCCATGTGGCCCCATTCTCAGCAGTATTTGTTGACACTATATCATCAACAATTTTTGTGATTTTTTTTGAAGATTTTCCGTTTGCCATAATTCGTGTTTAGTGTTTTAATTTTTATAAAGTTACATAACTTTAACAAAAAACAGGAATGACAAAGATTTTCTTCAGAATTAAACGACCAAATTCATGAAGCCTATAAGAATATTAAATCTCGCCGGTAGTAATTATCGGCTGTAATTCGGAGATTCTTTGGTAATGGTTACATCATGTGGGTGGCTTTCATTGATACCACTAGCGGTAATTTTGACAAACTTTCCCGTTTCTTGAAGGGTTGCAATATCTTTAGCACCGCAATACCCCATTCCTGCTCTGAGTCCACCAACAAACTGATGAATACTTTCAAAGAGTTCTCCTTTGTAGGGTACACGACCCACAATACCTTCAGGTACTAACTTTTTTATATCGTCTTCAACATCTTGAAAATAACGATCTTTTGAACCTTTTTTCATGGCCTCGACCGAACCCATGCCTCGATAAGACTTGAATTTTCTTCCTTCGTAAATAATTGTTTCTCCTGGCGATTCTTTAGTGCCGGCTAAAAGTGATCCTAACATGACTGTATCTGCACCCGCTGCAATGGCTTTTGGAATATCGCCAGTATAGCGTATTCCACCGTCTGCAATGACAGGCACTCCACTACCCTTAATAGCCGCAGCTACTTCTAAAACCGCAGAAAATTGCGGAAAACCAACCCCTGCCACCACTCTGGTGGTACAAATTGATCCAGGGCCAATACCCACTTTAACAGCATCAGCACCCGCCTCAACCAAATATTTAGCTGCTTCGGCCGTCGCAATATTGCCAACAATAACATCAAGCTTTGGAAATTTCTTTTTGACATCTTTTAAAACGGTAACCACGCCTTTGGTATGACCATGGGCTGTATCAATTACCACAGCATCAACTCCCGACTTAACTAATGCTGACGCTCTTTCAACAGCATCTGCCGTTACACCCAATGCCGCAGCAACACGCAAACGCCCATATTGATCTTTATTAGCAATAGGTTTTTGGGTTAACTTAGTAATATCACGAAATGTAATTAAGCCTATGAGTTTATTATCATTATCAACTACGGGCAATTTTTCAATTTTATGCGCTTGAAGAATATCTTCAGCTTCAGAAAGTGAAGTACCCTCAGCAGCGGTAACCAGATTTTCTGTGGTCATCACTTCAGAAATAGGTCTGTCATTATTTTTTTCAAAGCGTAAATCACGATTGGTTACGATACCAATTAATTTACCAGCGTCATCAACAATTGGAATTCCGCCAATACGATGTTCTTTCATATTCGCCTTAGCATCTTTAACCGTTGAATCTAAAGGCATCGTCACAGGATCCATGATCATTCCGCTTTCAGCACGCTTTACCTTACGTACCTTCATCGCCTGTTCTTCAATGGTCATATTCTTATGCAAAACACCAATACCACCTTCTTGCGCAATAGCAATCGCCATTCGCGATTCTGTAACCGTATCCATCGCGGCTGAAACAATGGGCACATTGATAGTAATGTTACGTGTAAATTTGGTTTGAATGTTCACTTCTCTTGGAAGCACTTCAGAAAAAGCAGGAACTAAGAGTACGTCATCATACGTAAGACCTTCTCCAACAATTTTATCATGGTGAGCTTGCATAGCAATTAAAGGATTAATTGCGTGCAAATGTAGGTATTTTTATTGGGATAATTTCCTTTTTGTAAAACCTACTGGGATATATAATTTTTCAGAATCATAAAAACTTATATAAACTAAAATTGGCTTTTTTAAACCTTCATAAGTCACATCATAAACATCTACCAACGCTTTACCCATAAAACCGTTTTCACTATCGTATGCACAGCAACTTCCTCTACGATAAAATTCAAGCTCTTCTCCATTTGGTCCGGCTAAAGAAGCAAGAAATCGTCGTTGATTATTAGCACTTTGTTCACCCACTTTCACGGGATTATCTCCTGTTAGCCCATAGTTTTTATCTTGAGAATAATTCCTAACCTCGAAAAAAGGCATATACTCAGATGATTTAGTAGTTGGGTTAGTGGTGCTACTCAAAATTGTTGGTTTTTTTGCACCACATGAAGTCATTATCAAGACTAAGATGACAATCTTAAAAAGTGATTTCATGAATTGTATTTTCAAGAAAAATACTACTTTTTATTCACAAAAGATAATTGCACCAGAATAATAGCAACCGATAACGTAAAGGTTAGTGTCATTAAAATTCCTGAAAAAATGACAACATATTTCATCCAAAGATGGCCCATCCATAGAAAATAAATGCCTCCAAAAGTTAAGATTACTGATACGAAAGGTTCAACCGTTAAGAAGAGTTTGAGTTTTTTCGAAAGTTTTGTTAACCACACCAACCCACCAAGCAAAAAGAAAATAAACGACATTGAAAGAATATGTGTATGAACTATGGTTAACATTTCGCGTTCACTTTTTTTGAATTTCATAATCTCGGCATCTTCATCTGCTTCGTTACCGTTGTAATTTTCAACAATTCCGTCAGGTGAAGTTGTACTTGTTTCAGAAACGAATAAGAGTCCCGTGAAAAAACCTACTGATAAGATACAAACAAAGGCTGCGATAAAAATTTTTATCTCTTTAGGAAAAGAAAGCAGCGCCCCATTGTAATTCATTACAATACCTGATTTGCTTGTAGAATTTGTAGGGTTTGCAATAAATCATCTAAGGCATTGGTCATTGATCTGACTGATATGGTCGCGCCAGCAATACCATCAATATTGGTTTCATAATTTACCCGATCACCAGCTGTTTTACCAAAAAATTGTTTTAACCATCTTTTACTACCAATCTCTCCGCCATATTCTTCTCTATAAATAAGCACCTTAGAATGTTTTATTTTCAAATCAGCATCAAAAACCACTAGATAATCAAACTTAGCGGTTTTACTTGGCGCTTGATCTAAAAAGGCGTACCCCAATAATTGGTCATCTTTAGTAAGTCTATATAAATTTTCTTGAGTAATTTTTGTAAAAAGCGTCTTGTTTAATTCATCAGATATGCTAATGGCTTTCATCTCAAAACCTTCAATTTCAAAGGCTTTTTCAATTTCTTTGTTTACTTTTTTCTTCTTCTCGTTTTCTAAAAGAAGCAATTCGCCATTGTGTAAAGGAAA
>CAZKQM010000089.1:0-10185 GCA_964554895.1 uncultured Maribacter sp.
GGATTCAAAATCCAGTTCCTTTGGAGTGTGGGTTCGATTCCCACCTCGAGTACATTTAAAACCTTCTTTTTTAAGGAAGGTTTTTTTGTGGAATAATATAGCGTGTGGGTTCCCTCGAAACTTCGGGGCCACCTCGAGTACTAAAACCTTCCTTTTTTTTAGGGAGGTTTTTTTGTTGAATAATATAGCGTGTGGGTTCCCCCGAAACTTCGGGGCCACCTCGAGTACTAAAACCTTCCTTTTTTTTAGGGAGGTTTTTTTCTTTTAATTAAAAATTACATTTTTAAAATAGGCACTTTCAATGCATAATCTAAAACACTTGATTGATCGAGCAATAAGTAATGATTTCAGCCGTAGATTTAAATTCTAATTTAGAGAGAATATTTTTTCGATGCGTTGAAGTAGTATTTTGGCTGATATTGAGTTTTGTTGATATTTCTTTAGTAGAATGCCCATCAGTGAGTAATCGAACAATATCTAATTCTCTATTGGTTAAACGATCTAACAATATACTTTTCGAATAGTTCTTATAAAAAAGTGTCTCGTATTCTGAATTTTCATTCATTTTTTTACACACCCCAATTTGAGGTTGTTTTTTAATATTGTCTATAACGGTACACTCTGAAAAACCAACAATAGGTTTTCCTACGTTGTCATAATAAATAGGTTTTAAACACTCTTGAATATTTAAACAGCGGCCTTTTTTTGTAAATATTCCATAATTCCAAGTATAAACACATTTTCGTCTTTCTTCAAATGGCATTTTCATATCAAAAATCATTAAGTCATTCAAAATCTGCTGCCAGTTTTCTATATCATCAGGATGATATTTTGAAAAGTGAAACGGTAGACCCTTTTCATAAATTTCTGATTTATCGTAGCCTAGAATTAAACTGTAACTGTCACATACATGTTCCACCGATTGATTATAGGTGTCTTGAATCATAAAATATGATTGCGTTTTTGGCAAGTAGGGTGTTAACTCTTTAATTTTTGCAATGTGTTCATTTATTACGGTCGGATTTACTTGACCCGTAGTACTGAATACTTTTTCGAATACTGTTAAATTCATTTGAAGGCGATTAAATAGCTTTCAATATAGTACTCTACAATTTAAAAATAAAGAAAATAGTATTTTTTGATACTATATTAATTTTTTCTCAATGGCAATTTTAATTAGTGAAGCGGCATTAGATACTTCTAATTTTTGCATGAGATTTCTGCGGTGGGTTTCAACTGTTAACGGAGATATAAAAAGTTCTTCAGCAATAATATTTGTGGTTTTACCTTCAGCAATTAATTGTAAAATATGTGTCTCTCTCCGTGTTAATTTGGGTAAGTCTTTACTTTCTTGTGTTACTGAATCGGCTAATATTTTTTGAACTTCGCTGCCGAAGTAAAATTCGTCATTATGAACTCTACTGATTGCAGTTACCAGTTCATCAGAGGTTGCATTTTTTAAAAGATATCCTTTAACTCCGTTTTTTATCATTTGATTGATGATACTTGGTTCGCTGTATGTACTTAAGCCAAGTATTTTTATGGTGGCTCTTTTGTCAAGAATAAGTTTAACCATTTCAACACCATTGATATCAGGTAAATTGACGTCTAACAAAATGACATCAACAATTTCTTTTTCAAGAAATTCAAGAGTGTCATTTCCGTTAGTAAAATGAGTTATTACTTGAAGAGAGGGGTTGTCACTCAAAAGAGTTTTTAGGCCCTCAATGACCATTGGGTGGTCATCTACTATTAGAACGCTTATAGGTTTATGCTGCATCGATGTTAATGTGTACGTTGACTGTTGTGCCTTCATTTTCTTCACTTTCAAAATCAATATTTCCTTTTAAATATGCTACTCTGGTTTGTAAATTGGGTAATCCCATACCAGAATCTTTTTTCTTTAAATCTTTACTCTTGTCAAAACCAATTCCATTATCTTCAACAGTAATATCAATATGATTTCCTTCACGAATAAATTGCACCAAAACATCAGAGGCTTTGGCGTGTTTAATGGCATTATTTATTAATTCTTGAACCACGCGATACATGGTTACCTGTTTGTTTAAATGAATGTCTTTATCGTTGCCATAAAACTGTAAAGTAACTTTTGTTTCACTACTTGTCATACTGCTGCAGTAGTCTTTTAAAGCCGCTTGAAGTCCAAATTTCACTAAGGTTTCTGGCATCATATTTCGGGCAACATTTCTCAATTCTGAAAGTGAGTCATTTAAATCTTTCATCACTTTTTGCAATTGTTTCTTCGGATATTCTTTGGGTTCGTCTTTATCTAATTTTGATAGATTCATACTAATGCCAGATAAACGCCCACCTAAGCCATCATGCAAATCAATAGCCAAACGTTTACGTTCTTTTTCTTGCCCTTCAATCATGGCAGAGAATATTTTATTCTGTTGTTCTTGCTTGAGTACTTGAACTTCTGCTTCTTGATCTAGTTCTTTTTTTCGCGCTGAGCTCAATTTTCGTTTATAGAAATAAAACCCACTAAATAAAAGCAATGCCAAAATGCTAATGATACCACCTAATAAGTATCCTTGCGACTTCTTCTTTTCTAAAGAAAGTGCTGCCTCGTTTTTTTCATTTTGTAATGATAATATTTCTTTTTCTTTGGTAGCCATATTGTATTGTATTTCAAGATTTTGCATGTCTGAATCTAAATTCATTACACGCAAACTATCTCTAGCTACTACATATTCTGTTAAATATTCATAAGCTTTTTTGTGATTGTTAAGTTGAGCTTCATAATGCGCTAGGTTGGTATACGATGCAACAATATCTTTTTGAGAGCGGTTTTCACCAAAAAAATCTACATATTTTAAAATAAATTCGCTTGCCTTTTTATAGTCACCTAGTTTATCATAGATACTGGCATAGCGCTGATATAACAGTCTCAGCGAATGATTTTTAGAATTTTCTTTATAATAATTGGCTGCTTTATTAAGTGCTTCAATGCCTTTTTCATATTCTTTGATACCACTGTAATAAAGACCAAGTTCACCGTAATAATTTGGCGCATAGAATGAATTGGGAATCTTATCTAGATTTTTTTTGGCAATATCAAGCACTTCTTTCATACGCGGCAGCGAATCCATACTAAATAAACAAGGAGAAAAGGCAAGGCTGTGATAGATCATATCTTCTGGCCCGCCAATTTCTTCAAATAACTTTTGACCCACAATAAATCTATGGTAAGCCTTATTAAATGCTCTCAAGTTGCTATACTTTATACCGAGGTTGGTGTTGCCATTGGCTACAAACATTTTTTCACCCATTCGTTCAGCAATAGGTATGGTCATGGCAGCAAATTCAATTTCTTTTTCGACATTTCCTTCAAAACCATAAGCAACACCAATATTATAATGTCCTCTGAGCCATATATTCATATTATCTCGAGAAGAGTCTTTTTTTATCAATTTGTTCGCAAATTCATTGCCTTTAATAAAATATTTTTTTGCAGTTTCAGTATCTATATAATCAAGATAACCCCCAGCTACATCAATATTTGATATGGCTAATCCTTTTAAGTAACCAATTTTTTTACTTAAAGCTATGGCAGCAAAACCATTTTTAAAACATTTAATAGAATCTATTCCACCGTATTGTCTTGCAAGTTCAGATAATGTTTTTACCCTTGTTGTATCATGAATTTTTTGCGCTAGCAAATTTTCTAAACTATCGATTATACGTTCACGGCCAGTTTGGGCATTTAGTAACGATGTAAAAAGAAAAATACTAATTAGATATACTGATTTCATATTGGTATTCTAGGCTTTCATTTTACCAAGATACTAAACAAATGGGCACCTTTAAAAGCATCCTTTTAATATACCTGAAAACCAGTAGAAAAAAATACAATCAACAGGGTATTTCAGGGGCAGAGGGTTTCATTTAATTTAGTACTATTCTAAAATCGATGATTTACAAATTCAATTTTATTTAACCAACATCGCATGAGACCGATATTAATATTAAGCTTTTTAACCGTACTTTTTTTTAGTTGCAAGTCGCAGTATTCTATAGATGAATTACCTGAAAAGTTGCTGGTGTTTGGTAGTGGCGGAGGTATGACTGGCGGGGTAACTACCTATACACTTTTAGAAAACGGACAACTTTTTTCATACAATTCAATTACAAAAGAGAACAAAGAGCGTGAAACATTGCCTAAGAATATGGCAAAAATATTTTTCGAAAAGATGCAGGCTTTAAAATTGTCAGAAATGAATTTTAACCACCCTGGCAACCTTTATTACTTTATAAAACAGGTTGATGGCGAAGAATATTATGCCGTAACATGGGGGTCACAAGATCATGAGGTTTCAAATGAATGTTTAGCCTTATATAAAGAACTAGTTGAAAAAATAAAATAAAGGGTATATGGTGCACTTGCCTATACTTCAATTTTTAATTGAAGTATAGGTTCAAGGCCGTAAACAGGACTTAAAAACTATAGAAATGAAAAAATCAGTACTACTCATTTTGTTTGCTTTAATAGTAGGTAGTAATATCACAAGAGCACAAACATTTGATGACAAGAAGCGTTCTTCAACCAATGCGGCAAAATCTTCGCAAGATACTAGCTTTGATTTTTCACAATTGAAGGTAAAGCCCAAGCAAAAGGTATTAGCCAAAGGAAGAACTAATTTTCAGATATCTAAAAAATTTGAAGATCGACATAAGTCGTCATTATACGAGCACAAGGTTATACATCATTCTGAAAATGGCACCCCTTTATTTATAGAGAGTAAGGCAACTGATGCCATGAAAAAATCGGCAAAAAGCCAATCAGATGAGGCTGTTAGTATGAATTACTTAGAGGATGTTAAAATGATACTTCAGGTGGTCAATCCGCTAGAAGAATTTAAAACCATTTCTCAAAAGAAAGATAATTTAGGGCAAACGCACATTAAAATGCAGCAATATTTTAAAGGCGTTAAGGTATACGGAAGCGAAGTTGTGATCCATCTGAACAAAAACCAACATGTTGAAGCTTTTAATGGTCGAAATCAACCAACACCTCAATTATCAAGTATTGCTCCGCAGATTTCAGTAGAAGAGGCCATTACAAATATTGAAATTGATTTGGGTAAAGCTTTACCAAAATTTGATGCTTCTGAAAAGGGTTTAAATACCTTAATAAATCCGTTTGAACCAGAAGAAGAATTGGTTATTTATACCATTGAAAATAAACCAATTTTAACCCGTCATATCACTGTTTTTCCGAATGCAATGGATCGATGGGATTATTTTATTGATGCGAATACAGGTCAGGTTTTAGATAAGTTTTACCACAGTTGCACCTTTCATGCAAATTTGACAGATGTTCATAATGAAACCATTCATACAACTTCTTTACCTCCTACCACTAGCAGCGGAATCGATTTAAATGGTGTAAATAGATCGCTTAATACCTGGAGTAACGGAACCCAGAACTATTTGATAGATATTTCAAAGCCAATGTATAATGCTGGGCAATCTCAGCTTCCTGATAATCCGGTTGGGGGTATTATAACCCTTGATTTAAGAGGAGAAGCCCCGGTTGAGGGTGTTCAAATTTTTCATGTTACAACAGCAGGTAATACTTGGAATAATGCTAACGGAGTATCTGCACATTACAATGCAGACGTATCGTATGAATACTTTAGAACAAAGTTTAATAGAAATTCAATCAATGGTGAAGGGGGTAGCATTATTTCTTTCATTAATGTAGGTAACCCCGATACAGGCGGTGGTTTTGATAATGCCTTTTGGAATGGTAGAGCTATGTTTTATGGTAGTGGCGACCAGGCTTTTACGCCTTTAGCAGGAGGTCTTGATGTTGGCGGTCATGAAATGTCACATGGTGTAATTCAAAATACGGCCAATTTAGAATACAGAAATCAGTCAGGGGCAATTAATGAATCTTTTGCTGATATTTTTGGAGCCATGATTGACCGTGACGATTGGCTGTTGGGCGAAGATATTGTGAATACCCAATTTTTTCCTTCAGGAGCAATGCGTGACATGCAGAACCCCAACAATGGGGCTAGTGGTTTTGGGCAAAGAGGATGGCAACCAAAAGATATGACCGAATTTTATACAGGTTCTCAAGATAATGGAGGGGTGCATATCAATAGCGGAATTGTCAATAGAGCATATTACCTATTTGCTACTTCAATTGGTAAAGACAAAGCAGAACAAATTTATTACCGCGCATTAGATAATTATTTAACTCTTTCATCTCAATTTATTGATTTGAGAATTGCAGTGCTACGATCTGCCGGTGATATTCACGGTGCAGGATCTGCTGAAGTTCAAGCTGCTGAATCGGCTTTTGACACAGTGGGTATTACAGATGGCGAGGGTACAGATACCGAAAATGATATACCTGTTGCGAATGGCGATGAGTTTATACTAAGCATTGATATTAGAGATAGTGATGCAAACACCATATACATTTCTGATACAAACGGTCAAAACTTTGTGCCATTAACCACAACGGGTGTATTTAGAAAACCAAGTGTCTCAGATGATGGTACCTTGGCTATATTTGTAACGGAAGACAACACCGTGAATGCAGTCACTTTATTGCCTTCTGGGTCTGAAGAAACAGTAATTTCTAGTGACCCAGTTTGGTCTCAAGTGGCACTGTCAAAAGATGGTACCAAACTGGCAGCCATCAGAAATGATCAAGATAATGTCATTTTTGTTTCAGATTTAATCAGTGGTACATCAAAATCTTTTGAACTGTTTAATCCGACAACCTCAGATACCGGAGTGACAACAGGCGAGGTATTGTATCCTGATGCTATGGAATGGGATTATTCTGGGCAATTTCTTATTTACGATGCTCTAAATCGAATTGAAAACGGAACAGGTAATGATATCGAATATTGGGATGTTGGTGCATTACGTGTTTGGGATAATCAAAGCAATTCTTTTGGCGACGGAAGTATTCAAAAATTGTTTACTGATTTGCCTGAAGGGGTAAGTATTGGTAATCCGTCTTTCTCAAAAACTTCAGGTAACATTTTGGCTTTTGATGTGCTCAATGCTGCTGAGAATACGTATGAGGTTATTGCAGCGAATATTGAAACAGGAGATGTAAGAACGGTTTATCAAAATAATAAATTAGGCTTTCCTAATTATTCAAAAACAGATGATAAAGTCATTTTTGATTCATTCAATAATGGTGATGAAGATATTCTGGCTATTAATATGGCGGCCGATAAAATTAGTCCCTCAGGAAATCCTTCAGAACTAATTCCTAATGGTATATGGGGAATTTGGTACACAGTTGGTGAAAGAAGCACCTTAAGTAGTGAAAAAGAAATTACTGATTTTAGGTTCAATGTAGTGAACCCAGCTGCTGTTGGGGTAATTAATGGAAACCAAATAACCCTTGACCTTCCTGACAATATCAATAGACAAAATTTGATTGCCACTTTTTCAATTTCGGCAAACGCAAGTATTTCAGTTTCAGGAACGGATCAGCAAAGTGGAGTCAGTATGAATGATTTTACAAATTCAGTTGTGTACCGTGTAACAGCTGAAGATGGCACTACTAAAGATTTTACAGTAACCATAGGTTCTGGCGAAACAAATAACCCTAATGATGCTGATGGAGATGGCGTGCTAGATGCTGAAGATTTATGTCCGAATACACCCCCAAATACGCCAGTTGACACCACCGGATGTGAAATCTTCTCTTTGCCAGTCGATAATTTTAGAGTGTTATCAAAAGGCGAATCGTGTAGAAATAGTAATAACGGAAGCATTGAAATAAGCGCCCTTGCCAATTTAGCTTATTTGGTTAATTTTCGGGGTAACGGCGCTGATGCTTCCAATAGTTTTACCAGTGGTATTCGATATGAAAATCTAACGGGGGGTACCTATACCATATGTATTACTGTTGATGGTCAACCTAATTATGAAAATTGTTTTGAAGTGGTGGTTGATGAACCAGAAGCATTAGGGGTTTCCTCAAAAACAGATTTAAGTGCGCGAACCGTTACCTTAAACCTTTCGGGTTCTGATTCCTATATCATTACATTGAATGAAGAAGTGTACAACACTGCCCAAGATGAAATTACACTTCCTTTAAATGCCAAAGAAACAAAATTGACTGTTAAAACAGGATTAGATTGTCAAGGCGTGCACGAAGAAACCATTGACTTAGGAGCAAATGTCGTGGTGTATCCGAACCCTGTTTATACCGGAGAAATTACAGTCGAATTTGGCAGTACTGTTCAAGAAAATACTTGGGTACAGCTAAATACCTTTGAAGGTAAAATGGTTAAGAAAAAAATGGTAGAAAAAGGGGCAACGGCAGTTCGTTTAAATGCAGATGACCTACAAACAGGCATGTATGTTTTGTATGTAACTATTAATGAAACTGTTGAAACCTATAAAATTATTAAGCAATGATAAATATATATAAACTAGCATTTACAATTGTTCTAGGTATTGCACTTACTTCTTGTAAAAAAGATAATGACAATACTGATGATGTCAATAATACCGAAGCCCCTGAGGCTGTGGCCCTAGTTTTTCCAGATAATAATTTGGAATGTACTGCTGGTACTGTGGTTAATGATACCCAAAGTAGTATTTTGTTTCAATGGCAAAATGCCGCTAATGCCACAAGTTATGAGGTCAAATTAACAAATTTGAACACCAGTACATCAACGACAATGAGTACTAACACCAATGAAGTAAGTATTACTATTGATAGAAATACGCCTTTTGAATGGTATGTGGTTTCAATATCAAGCGGTACTACAGAAACCGCTGAAAGTGAAACTTGGCGCTTTTATAATCAAGGCGAAGGGGTGTTGAACTATGCACCGTTTCCGGCAATGGTAGAAAGCCCTACAAGAGGTCAAACTATAACTTCAGCTGGTTCAGTTAATCTTGAATGGCAAGGTAATGATGTTGATAATGATTTGGTTGAATTTGAGGTGTTATTTGGTAACACTTCAAACCCAACAACAAGTGTTGCGACAACAGCGCAAAGTTCTACAGTAGTATCAATAAGTGCTGGACAAACCTATTATTGGCGCGTAATTTCAAAAGACAGCGCGGGGAATACTTCGCTTTCAGAGATTTTCAATTTTAAGGTGCAGTAATTTTAAAGTAGATGACGTATAGTCAGTATATTTTACAGTACTTATAAGTACAATTTCTGCATCATTTTTTAGTAGAATTTTCAGCAAATTTTATTCTCTAAAAATGTATAGAGCATGCTCGTTCATTAGATGAACGGGCTTTTTTGTTGGCTATACATGAGTTCTACCTGAAAACAAGTAGAAAAATATTCAAAAAACTGGTAGTAGAAACTACCGAAACCAAGTAGCAAAAAATACATGTTTCAAGCGATTTACAAGCATAGTTTTATACTATACTTTGGTCTCATATTAATCAACTAAAAATAAAATTATGAAACAATTAGTAACAGTAACTATTATAGCTCTCTTTGGTTTAAGTAGTTTGTCTTCAAAGGCGCAAAATTTCGGAGTAAGATCGAGTTTAGGGATTTCCAATTTTGTAACTCCTAACACCACTAACGGTAATTTTGGAAGGTCATTTTCTTTTGAATTCGGAGGTACAGTAGACCTTGATTTAGCAGACCATTTTTATTTACAATCAGGTTTATCGTTTCATAAAAAAGGAGCAGCAACATTTTCATCAGGAAATTTTAATCTTCTATATCTAGAAATACCCGTAACAGCACGTTTTGATTTTGTTGAAATAGGGGCTGAAGGAAGTTTATATGGTAGAGCTGGTTTCTATTCTGGTTTATTATTATCAGCCAATATTCAAGGTAGAAAATTTACGGTAGGCGGTGCTCCATCTGATGGCTTTAAATTTTTAGATTTTGGTTTGATTTCTGGCGTAGGTTATTCATTTAATGAGGCCATTGATGTTGGTTTAGTTTTCAAATTCGGATTTTCAAATATTGAGCCTAACCCATCTGTAAGTGCTCTAAAAAATGGAGCCATATTAGTCAGTGCTAATTATCGATTTGGTTTATAAAACCCCCACTCTTACTCAAATAGAAAAGCATTTTTAGTAACGCTTTTTTTAGTTGAGAAGCCCTATGTCAAGAAACTGATGTGGGGTTTTTCACTTTCAATTAAGAATTGCGAAAATTGAAATGATTTTGCTAAAAAAGAGCAAAATATTCCT
>CAZKQM010000090.1:0-10117 GCA_964554895.1 uncultured Maribacter sp.
CGTAAATAATGATTAAAGCAGGAATAATAGGTGGTTCAGGATATACAGGTGGAGAATTAATTCGAATTCTTTTGAACCACACTCAGGTTGAAATTGATTTTATTTTTAGCACCACACGTGCTGGAAAGCCTATTACATCAGCGCATGCAGATTTATTAGGCACCATCGATTTGAATTTTACGGGTAAAGTCAATACAAAAGTTGATGTGGTATTTCTCTGTTTAGGCCATGGCAACTCTACCAAATTCTTAAACGAAAATGAATTTTCTCAAAACACTAAAATTATTGATTTAAGTAATGATTTTAGATTGAAAAAAGATGCCGTTTTAGGTAGAAAGTCATTTGTCTACGGATTACCAGAATTAAATAAGGAAGCAATAAAAGATGCTCATTACATTGCTAATCCTGGGTGTTTTGCCACGGCAATTCAATTGGCACTACTTCCAATGGCTAAAGGTGAATTCTTGAAAAAAGATGTTCATATCAATGCAGTGACGGGTAGTACGGGCGCTGGTATTAGTCCGTCGGGTACAACGCATTTTAGTTGGAGAAATAATAATGTGAGTTGGTATAAGCCTTTTACCCATCAACACTTAGGAGAAATTGGCGAGAGCTTGAGCTCATTACAATCGAATGCGGGCAAGTTATTTTTTCTGCCGAATAGAGGAAATTTCACTAGAGGAATTTTAGCCACAGCATACACTCAATTTGAAGGAAACCTAGCTGAGGCAAATAGCCTTTTCAAAGATTTTTATGCAGCTGCTGAATTCACTCAAATTGCTTCAGAACCCATTCATCTAAAACAAGTAGTAAACACCAATCAATGTCATATTCATTTACATAAACATGAAGATACCCTGCTCATCACATCAGCCATTGATAACCTTCTTAAAGGAGCATCAGGGCAAGCGGTTCAGAATATGAATTTGATGTTTGGGTTTGAAGAAAGTGAAGGCTTGCAGTTGAAAGCGGGAGTATTTTAAAATACGAAGTATGAGGTTAGAAATACGAAATAAAAAGTTATAACAAGGCGCAAAGCGCAAGGCGTTTTGCGAAAAGCACAAAACCATGAAAATAGCAATAATAGGAGCTGGAAATTTAGGCTTGTCAATAGCGAAAGGCGCGTTGCACAGCAACGGAGCCACTAGCATGTACATGACCAAAAGAAATATAGAAAGTATAAAAGAATTTGAGAGCTACGGAAATGTTACCGTGACCTCAGATAATCGAGAAGCGGTACAAAATTCTGACATCTTGATTTTTGCCGTTCAACCCGGACATTTTGCTCAAATTTTGGAAGATATCAAAGATTTATTGACCGAAAAACATGTGGTTATTTCAACCATTACTGGTTTTAGTCTTGCTAAAATGGAAAGCATCATTGGTTCTGAAAATTACATTATTAGAAGCATGCCTAATACAGCTATTTCAGTAGGAAAATCAATGACCTGTATTTGCGCCAATGCCATAGGCAAAAAACGTATTGATTTAGCCAAAGCCATTTTTAATAGAATGGGGCATTCTATGGAAATTCCTGAAAATCAAATGCAAGCCGCAACGGTTATATGCGCTAGCGGAATTGCCTTTTGGATGCGTTTGATTCGGGCTACAACCCAAGGTGCCATACAATTAGGTTTTGATGCAAAAGAGGCACAAGAATTAGCAATGCATACTTGTAATGGTGCTGCAAATCTTTTGATAGAATCGGGCAATCATCCTGAAGAGGAAATTGATAGAGTAACTACCCCTATGGGCTGTACCATTCAGGGTTTAAATGAAATGGAAATTCAAGGCTTAAGCTCTTCCTTGATTCAAGGCATAGTCGCCTCATTTGATAAGATAACGGAGTTTAAACAAAAATAGCTGTACGCCAATCGCCTAGCGCTAAACGCAGCACTATGTTGCAAAAGCGCAAAGCGTAAAGCGTTATGCGTAAAGCGATTAAAATGAATCTATTCGATGTATATCCACTTTATGATGTGACCCCGGTTTCTGCTAAAGGCATTACTGTTACAGATGATAAGGGGCTAGAGTATCTGGATTATTATGGTGGTCATGCCGTAATCTCGGTGGGACATTCACATCCGCATTATGTAAAGCGATTAAAAGATCAATTAGATAAAATTGGCTTTTATAGCAATGCGGTTCAAAATCCGTTGCAAAAGGAATTAGCAACGAAGCTTGGAAAATTATCTGGCTGTGAAGACTACAACCTATTCTTATGTAATTCAGGTGCTGAGGCCAATGAAAATGCCTTAAAAATGGCCTCTTTTCATACGGGGAAAACAAGAGTCATTTCTTTTAAAAATGGTTTTCACGGAAGAACCTCAGCTGCTGTTGCAGCCACAGATAATGAAAAAATAAATGCGCCCTTAAACAAACAACAAAAGGTTACCATTATGCCCTTAAATGATATTTCGGCTTTCAAAAATGAAATCGAAAAAGGCGATGTTTGTGGCGTCATCATAGAAGCGATTCAAGGTGTCGGTGGCTTAGATGAGCCCACAACTGAGTTCTATCACGAAATCGCAAAGCTTTGTATAGAATATAATGCCGTTCTTATTGCAGACGAAGTGCAATCAGGTTTTGGTAGAAGTGGCAAATTCTTCGGATTTCAGCATCATGGCATTCAACCCGATATTATCAGTGTTGCCAAAGGCATGGGAAATGGTTTTCCTGTGGGAGGAATTTTGATTCATGAAAACATCAAAGCTTCTTACGGATTATTAGGGACTACTTTTGGCGGCAATCATCTTGCATGCACGGCAACTTCTGCAGTTCTCGAAATTATGGAAAAGGAAAACCTGATTGAAAATGCCGCTGCGCTTGAAAAATATTTTAATGAAAAAGCAGCTGAAATTCCACAAGTAAAACGAGTAAAAGGTCGGGGATTAATGTTAGGTTTAGAATTCAGTTTTGAAGTAGCTGAACTCCGCAAAAAATTGATTTATAAACATCATCTGTTTACGGGTGGAGCAAAAGACAAGCACGTTTTGAGAATATTACCTGCTCTAAATATTACCAAAGAAGATTTAGATGTCTTCTTTGAAAAATTAGAACTAGCACTTAGCTAATAGTCCATATTATGAAACACTATTTATCTATAAAAGACATTGATTCTCTTCCTGAATGGGTAGCAGAAGCTAGAAAACTAAAGGAGAATCCAACAGCTCATAAACCCTTAGGAAAAGGTAAAACCGTTTGCCTATTGTTTTTTAATAATAGTCTTAGAACACGTCTCAGCACTCAAAAAGCTGCTATGAATTTAGGTATGGAAGTAATGGTCATGAACTTTGGTAGTGAAGGATGGCAGCTCGAATTTGAAGATGGCGTAGTCATGGATCAAGGTAAAGCAGAGCATATTAAAGAAGCGGCTAAAGTGGTATCTCAATACTGTGATATAATCGCCATTCGTGCTTTTGCCTCTTTAACCGACAAAGAAAAAGATGAAGCAGAAATTGTCTTAAACGGATTTGCAAAATATGCTACCGTAGCTGTAATTAATATGGAAAGCTCGGTGGCGCATCCGTTGCAAGCACTTGCCGATGCGATTACCTTAGATGAACAAAATACAAAAGCAAGGCCAAAAGTGGTACTTTCTTGGGCACCGCACCCAAAGGCATTACCCCATGCCGTTGCGAATTCATTTATTGAAATGATGAAATTACAAGAAGCAGATTTTGTGATTACGCATCCTGAAGGCTATGAATTGAATCCTGAAATAACAAAAGGATGCCAAATTGAATATGACCAACAAAAGGCTTGTGAAAATGCAGATTTTATTTATGTCAAAAATTGGTCTAGTTATTCAGATTATGGAAAAGTTTTGAGTAAAAATCGAGATTGGATGATGACATCTGAAAAGTTAGGAAATGCAAAATTTATGCATTGTTTACCAGTACGAAGAAATATGATAGTTGAAGATGCAGTTTTAGACGGAGCGCAATCATTAGTTATAGAACAAGCCAATAATAGAACTTATGCTGCGCAAGTGGTTCTAAAGAAAATAGTAAGCTTCCTAACCCCCAAAGGGGGAATAAAAAATCAAATGAAATGAAAAAACCGAATAAAGGGCAACTCCCCTTGAGGGAGGATAGGAGTGGCCTGTCAATAATAAAAATTGGTGGTAATGTCATTGAAAACAAAACAGAACTCTCTAAGTTTCTAGATCTTTTTGCCTCATTAGAAGGTTATAAAATACTGGTACATGGTGGCGGAAAATTAGCCACCCAACTGGCAACCAAACTTGGTATCGAATCTAAAATGATTGAAGGAAGAAGAATTACAGATGCTGATACCCTTGAAGTAATTACCATGGTTTACGCAGGTTTAACCAACAAAAAGATAGTAGCAGAATTGCAGTCAAATAATTGCAACGCCATAGGTTTAAGTGGGGCAGATGGCGATGCGATTCAAGCGCATAAACGCCCCGTAAAAGAAATAGATTATGGTTTTGCAGGCGATATAGATGGAGTCAATAGTAAAATGATTACAAAATTACTAGAGGCAGAACTAACTCCTGTTTTCTGTGCCATGACGCACGATGGAGATGGACAATTATTAAACACCAACGCAGATACTATAGCTTCCGAATTAGCAATTGGCTTGAGCGAAATTTATGAGACCACGCTTTACTATTGTTTTGAAAAGAAAGGAGTTTTGATGGATGTTAATGATGATAATTCAGTTGTAAAACATATTACTTCTAAAAAATATAAAACACTTTTGAATGACGGAATTATTGCTGACGGCATGCTTCCTAAGTTAGAAAACTGTTTTCATGCCTTAAATAAAAACGTGAGCAAAGTTTGTATCGGACATCCTTCAATGCTAAACTCAGAAAATGAACTTTTTACAACTATTACCCTTTAAATGAATCAAGAACAACTCACAAATAAAGCTCTAGACTTATTGAAACAGTTGATTTCAATACAATCATTTTCATCTGAAGAAGATAAAACGGCTGATACCATTCAAGATTGGTTCAAGGAGTTTGACATTCCTTTTGAACGAATACATAACAATGTGTTTGCAAAAAATAAATTTTGGAATGATAACAAACCAACGTTGCTTTTAAACTCACATCACGATACCGTAAAACCAAATAAAGCCTATACTAAAGACCCTTTTGATCCACATATTGAAGATGGTAAATTGTATGGTTTGGGCAGTAATGACGCAGGGGGTTGTTTAGTTTCATTGTTAGCTACATTTACTCATTTTTATGCATCAAAAGAATTGAATCATAATATTTTGATGGTTGCTTCTATGGAAGAAGAAAGTGCCGGTGAAAACAGTCTGCGAGGTTTATTACGGAGTCTTCCTAAAATAGATGTCGCCATAGTTGGCGAACCTACCTTGATGAATTTGGCTATTGCTGAAAAGGGTTTGATTGTTTTTGACGCCGTTATTAAAGGAACACCTTCACATGCGGCACATCCGAATGATAATAATTCCATTTACAAAACCATTGAAGTGTTAGATTGGTTCAAGAATTATAAATTTGAGAAAAGCTCTGAAGCCTTAGGCGATGTAAAAATGACCGTCACGCAAATCAATGCCGGAAGTCAACATAATGTAGTTCCAGCACAAGTAGAATTGGTCATTGATGTTCGCGTAAATGATGCCTACACCAATAAAGAAATAGCCGACCTTCTCAAGGCAAAAGCACCCTGTGAATTAAAAGAAAGAGGGTTAAAATTAAACTCCTCTAAAATTGACAAAGACCATGCCTTGGTGGAATCAGGTATCGCCTTAGGACGAAAAACATACGGTTCTCCTACCCTCTCTGACCAAGCGGCCTTAAACTGCCAATCATTAAAATTAGGTCCGGGAGATAGTACCCGTTCACATTCAGCAGATGAGTTTATTTATGTTGATGAAATTAAGGAAGGAATAGAATTATATATTAAAATATTGGAGGGATTTTTAGCCCCCTAACCCCCAAAAAGGGGAATAAAAAGTTTGAAAATTTGAATTGTACCCTTAACGGGACTTTAGGGGTGTAGAAACCCATGTTTTAATAAATATCAAACAAGATTAACTAGATTCCCGCCTTCGCGGGAATGAAAAAAAGTAATTATGCGACTCTGGGACAAAGGCTTTAGCACAGACAAAAAAATAGACCATTTCACAGTGGGTAACGACCAAGAACTTGATTTGCATTTGGCAAAATATGATGTTGTTGCTTCAACCGCTCATGCCAAAATGTTAGGTAAAATAGGTTTGCTTTCTAATGAGGAATGCAAGGCTTTAGTTAAAGAATTAGGTTCTATAGGAAAATCGATTGAAAAAGGAGAATTTACAATCGAGCCTAGTTTTGAAGATATGCATTCGAAAATCGAATATTTGCTCATTGAAAAATTAGGCGATACGGGGAAGAAAATCCATACCGCACGTTCAAGAAACGATCAAGTTTTAGTGGCAATGCATCTCTATTTGAAAGATGAATTGAGTGAAATCAAATCACAAACAAAAGCTCTTTTTTACTTGCTTCTAGATTTGGCGGAAAAACATAAAGAAGTTCTACTGCCTGGATATACCCATTTACAAATCGCCATGCCTTCATCCTTCGGATTATGGTTTTCGGCATACGCAGAAAGCTTGATTGATGATATGTATTTTATTGATGCGGCCTACAAAATTGCAGACCAAAATCCGTTAGGTAGCGCCGCTGGTTATGGCAGTTCTTTTCCTATAGACCGAAGTTTTACCACAAAAGAAATGGGTTTTGAAACTCAAAAATACAATGTAGTTGCTGCTCAAATGGGAAGAGGAAAAGTTGAAAAAGCTAGTGCTTTCGGTATAGCTAATATTGCTGCCACCCTCTCTAAAATGGCGATGGATATTTGCCTGTATATGAGTCAGAATTTTGACTTTATCTCCTTTCCTGATGAATTAACTACCGGTTCGAGTATCATGCCTCACAAAAAGAATCCTGATGTTTTTGAATTGGTGCGAGGTAAATGCAACAAGCTACAAGCTGTACCTAATCAATTAACTTTGGTTATCAATAATTTGCCGAGTGGATATCACAGAGACTTGCAATTAGTTAAAGAAATCATTGTGCCAGCCATTCAAGATATGAAAGCTTGTTTAGAAATTTTGACTTTTAGTTTAAAAGAAATTCAAGTAAACAAAAACATTTTAGATGACCCGAAATACGATTATTTGTTCAGCGTAGATACCTTGAATGAAATGGTCAAAAGCGGCATGCCTTTTAGAGATGCGTATAAAACCATGGGGAAAGCCATTGAAAACGGAAACTTTAAACCCAAAAAAGGCATTTCACATTCTCATGAAGGAAGTTTGGGTAATTTGTGTTTGGAAGACATTAGAAATAAGATGAAAAATAGGTAATTAGCTCACATCTTTATATCTAATTACAAGCAATAAAATTGTTTTGATATCGTTCTATAATATAAGAATAAACCTACTATGTATAAAACATTCAAATCAAAATCAGCTCATAATAGAATACAGCACGAATTTAATTTGAAATACTTCATAGTATTTTCAATGTTGGCCTTTCTTTTTCTAAACTGTAAAAAGGAAGATGATATAGAAGCTGCTACAAGTGAACTGAGACTCTTCACGAATACCGAATTGATTATTGCGGACGGTACCTCTGCCGCCAACATTCAATTATTTGAAAACGATAGACTTGTTCAACAGGCAAGTGATTATATACTTCGTGTAAATGGCGAAGTTGTTGCTCTAGAGCATTTTGATTTTAAAACCGCGCAACCTGGAGTACATGAATTAGAGGCAGAATATAAAGGTGTTACATCAAATGTGGTGCGAATTACAGCTCGCGAAGATAAAGAACTGCCGTTGTACAAAATTCCCATTATTTTTCATGTTGGACATTTCGGAACATCAGTTGCAACCTTATCAGACGATACCGAAAACCCTAATATATCCAAAGCTAGAATCGATGCTTTTTTAGAGATTTTAAACCAAAGCTATAGAAATCAACTGGGTAGCACAGAACCGAATGCTGTTGATACTTTTGTTCAGTTTCGTTTGGCTACAATCGATCCCAATGGTAACCAAATGTCAGAACCCGGTATAGATAGGCATAATGTTACTCCGTTTGACCGAGGTTGTTTTGAGTTTCCGAACGACACTACTTGCCCTGATTTTGAGGAAGATAAAACATTAGGGCCAAATGAAATTGGTCATTTTGCCATTGCTTCTATTTGGGATCCTAATGAATATTTTAACGTTTGGTTATACCATGATCAAGAAGGCAGGGGCGCTGCAAATGTTGCTGCACTCATATTTGAAGACAAACCATTAATAGGTACTATACCTGTGGCAAGAGGTAGCGTTATAGAACCTTCGTTAGATAGTTTTGAACACCCTTTTCCTTCGTGTTATTTAGATTTTAGACGCCTTGAATCAATAGCCCACGAAGTAGGGCATGTTTTTGCCCTTGACCATCCTTTTTCACAAAATTGTGAAAGGACCGATTATTGTGCTGATACCTATTCGTATAATTTTGATACCAAACAGGCTTGCATAGACAATTTGGGCTCCAAAAGACCCACAAGTTTTATGGACTACGTAGGCGAACGAAACTGTTTTACATATGATCAGCGAGAACGCATTCGCCATGTTTTGAACTACGGTTACTGGTTCGGCAGTTTGAAAGACTCAGAAAAGTAACCCTATTAAATTTCTTTCTTAAACTAGTTATTTCACTTTCGTTTTGAAGAATAACTTAGGGTAAAAATGAAAGCATTTATCTAATCATCCCCAAATTTACAACCTCTTGTTGAGTAAGGTAGCGCCAATGCCCGCGAGGCAAGTCCTTTTTGGTCAAGGGGCCGTAAATTACACGATCTAACTTTACAATTTCATAGTCTAGCTCTTCAAAAATACGACGAACAATATTGTTTCTTGTGCTGTAAATTTCAAGCCCAAGTTGATTTTTAGGAGCGTTCTCAACAAAACTGATATCCTTAACTTTCACTACTTTTTCATCAACAGGAAGTCCTTCCTGAATTCTTTTCAAATCAGCACTTCGCAACGGTTTTTTGAGTTCAATATGAAATAGTTTGCGCAATCCATTTTTCGGACTATTCAAACGCTTCGTAAGCGCTCCATCGTTAGTAAAAAGAATAAGTCCGGTTGAAGCTTTATCTAATTTACCAACAACCTTTAATTCATTTTTTGAAGCGTTAGATATCAACCCTTTGGCTGTACGCCTTCCCTTTTCATCTCTTCCTGTTGTGACAAAATCTTTGGGTTTATTAAGTAAAACATACTCCTTTTTAATAGGATTCAAGCGACGACCATCAAATCGCACATCATCGGTCATTTGAACTTTATAACCCATTTCAGAAATAGGTTTCCCGTTTACGGTTACATTTCCTGAAGCAATATAAATATCTGCTTCTCTTCTAGAGCATACCCCCGAATTGGCTACGTATCTATTTAATCTAATTAAATTAGTGTCTGAAGGTTGTTTGTTCTTTGTTTTTTTAGCATCATATTTTTTCTTGCCATTATTTTTATTGCGAAAAGCAGCTCCTTTTTTAAAAGGTGTTTTTTTATCGTTGCTAGAATCTGACCTACCCATGATTTAAATTTAGCTACAAAGGTAGTTTAATCTTCAAACTCAAGGGTTAATTGTTGCTCTAGATTTGGCCTATAAATAATTGCACAAGGTCACGAGCAGAATCATAAAAGAAGGCTTTTACAGGTAATTCTCGAATGAGGTTCAAAATTAATCTTCTTTAAAAATAGGTATATGGGTTTGCCTTTAGTACGCTTATTTTAAATATGAATAGTTTCTAATTATTTATATTTAATTGTAGGAGTAATACTATAATATATTGAGCGTTAGTGTTTTAATAAGTTACTATTCTAGGATTTCAGAATGAATTTTATAAATCAAAGAACAAATCTGATAACGTATTCGTTTTTAGCATTTTGCATGTTTGCAAACGCGCAAAACAAAAAGCGCGATAGTCTTATAAGTATTATAGAAAATTCAAAGCAATACAAAAACGAAACCTACACTGATGCTCTTTTAGAATTAGGTTTAGAAGAACAATTTAATAATATTGATACATTGATGCTTTTAACCAATGAGGCACATGAAATTATA
>CAZKQM010000091.1:0-10062 GCA_964554895.1 uncultured Maribacter sp.
CAAACCTTTCCTATTATTTCTCTTATCTCTAAAAGATTTTAGTTCAATTCCTTTATAGTCTGGTGCTTTGGACGAATTCATTTCTATTCCAAGCAATGACTCTATAGTTCTTCCAATTCCAGTATCGGAATTGACTTCAGATTTCACAAACCCTTTCTTTGATATGATTTTAAGTTTGTTCAGCAACTCAATCGAAATTTCGCTTTCCTCGAAATTTATAGAAGAAATTAACTCTTGGAATGGGTTAATTATGGGTGAATTTAATAATTCAGTTACATTCAATTTTGTCAAGTTGAAAACTTGAAATTGATTATCAAAATATGTAATTGCAATAATGTCGTTTGGGTCAGCAACTTTTGTCAAACCATAAAACCAAATTCGTGGGTCTCCTTTTTTAGTTGAAGGGCGATATAGAGATGCTTTTGATTTTATAATCTTAAAACCAGTATGGATAATTGCTGGAATCATTACTTTGCTCTCTGTACCTTGATTTTGCAATTCATAATTATGAATGTCCTCATTTTTCAGATAACTACGAACGGAACCAGTCGCATCCATAATAGATTTTTTCAATCCTGTTTCGGTTGGCTCAATTAACGTAAGAGAAACTTGATTTTTGGTCAGTAACTTTATTTTTTCTTGTTCTGCGTCTGTAAGCTTTCTCACTTGATATGTTTTAAAATTTCACTTGCTACTGCTCTTGCTAATAAAGGTGGAACAGCATTTCCGACTAAAGTGTATTGTGGCACTTCTGTTTTTCTATTATTTCCACCTGTTGAGCGTTTGCCTTGGAATACAAAAGAATCATCAAAGGATTGTAAACGTGCCATTTCTCTAACAGTTAAAGACCTTGGTGAATTATAGTGAATATAATCATCTGCAATAGTCATTATTGTAGAGCTTTGCTCGTCTGGTTTTAAGACATTGTAATTCCTCTTATTTGTAGCAAGATTTAATTTCTCAAGTTCTGGTTGTGCTTTTTTATAATTACCATTTTTTAAAATCACGCCAAGTCTTTCAATAACGGTTTCATTTTGATTACTCGTTTTATGATTGTTGAGTATGTCAAATTTTTTTTCTCCATTATCAAGCGCTTCAGTATTTCTTACATAAAAAGGCTTTGTTTGAGGTTTAAAACGTTGAATTAGCCTGCCTTTTCTAGACCATTCAGCAAATGACTTTCCGCCTTTTGAAATTGGCTTTCCGTCAATTCTACGTTTCTTTAAAAGTTTAGCCATTTTTTTGGCTGTTCCATTGTATTGAGCTGAAATGTCAACCAATTCGTAATGATGAGCTTCTTGATTATTACCTATAAAATCCAAATCATACAAAGCTTCAAAAATGGTTACTTTTTCTTCTTCGGATACTGTTGCTGGAATTTCAGAAATATACTTTTGGTCTTTACGACAACCAATAAAAAGAACTCTTTCCCTATTTTGTGGAACACCATAATTTGATGCGTTAGCAACAAATGGCTGTTCTATTTTATAAAGCCTAATGCTTTCAAGGATAGTTTCTAACTCTTTATTTTGTTTTGTATTACAATGCGATTTTAATATTTCAATGGATTCATCAAAAGACGTTGTGTAGATTTTTAAAGATGTAATAATGTCTTCGCAATCTTTTTTATAAGTACTTGGTACTTTTAGAATTTTGAAAGCGTCTTCAATTTTTGAAATCACATTTTCAGAACTGATTTCTGTAAGGAAATCTGTGAAAGCATTTGCGAAATTATCGCTGTCAATATTACAAAAATCTTTTTCCTTTATAATATCACGTTTTAGTTTTTCCCATTCTTTTGTTCTAGCTAAAAGGTTAAACCCGTGGCGAATGGTGTTAATATTTTCGTCCGTTTTACTCGTTTTGTAATCAGCAATTTTTGGCGTTAATTTTCTAAACCTATTTTCCACAAAAGTGATGAAATCAGTTTTTCCAATTTCTTTATCTTTTTCTAGTAGTTTCTCTAGTTCTACACGCTTTATAATACTATCAAAAAGAAACGAATTATATTCTTTTCGTATTTTTTTAATGAATGAAATTAGTAATGGAATTTCTTTTGTATCGACAATTGAGTTAATCTCTTTGATGATTAATTCTTTTATTTTTCCTTTTTCTTTTGTCAAAATTCCTTTGACATTTTCCATAATGAAGTATTTTGGTTGCAAAACCTTTATTACTTCTAGATAATGAGAGAATAAATCATCTTTTTTGTCGAATTTTTTTCTTTTACCTGCAAGACTGAAACTTTGACAAGGTGGTCCACCACAAACAACATCTATTTTTCGTCCATTTATTTTTTCTAGTAAATTGTCTAAAAAGTCCGGTTCTGTAATATCTTGTTTAAGAAATTCAGCGTCTAAACCTAATTGGTGATTGTAGCGAACAACGTGAGTTAATTCGCAATTTTCATTGATATCGTTGGCAACAACAAAATCGAAGAATTTATTGTTATGTTCAGCTTGTAAAAATCCCTCACTAAAACCACCTGCACCTGCAAATAAATCAACAAAAGTGAAAGGCTTTCCATAAAGTGAAACCTGTTCTTTTACAATATTTACGTTGTTACTTTCTTTGTAGTTTTTGATGTGCTCGTTCAATACGCTTTTAACTTCGTCTTGTACAAAAGTTTTCTTGTTGGAATGGTGTAGAAGTTCGTCTGCTCGTTCTCTTAAGAAATCTAAATAATGATTGATTTCGTGGGATTCCACACTTAATCCAATGGCTTTCTGTTTGGATTTATTGAAGTTTTTCGGTTCTATTTTTTGTCCTGTAGAAACCTTTACTTGACTTCCGTTACAGTTTATTCGTAGATGAATTGGTGCAAATCCCTTTTTGTCAGGTTTGTCTAAATAAAAATTAATTGTTGCCATAATTATTCACGGACGTTTTTACGTACACGGACAAATTTACGGACATTTTTTAAATTCCTATTTAATTCTGATTTTTGTTCGGATTAAGCGTTGGAAAAAGGCAAGCTCTTTTTATTTTTTGAGGCACGAGAAAAATAAAATGTGCTTGACTGTGCGGTTGGATTCGCTTGCAGGTAACTAGTTTATATGCGTATGTTTCTTACCTTTAGCGCTCTAATTGGGTTGGCTAAGCGTATGTTTTGTTCGATTGTGTTGCGCTTATTTTTGCCGATGCTGTCACCAAAAACAAAATCATAGTTAAAGTTCATCGAATGGGTTCTTTATATTTTTTAAGCTTCGTTCTGAAACATGTGTGTAAATCATAGTGGTTTTCGGACTGTTATGGCCCAAAAGTTCTTGAATATAACGAATATCTGTTCCGTTTTCTAATAAATGTGTGGCAAAACTATGTCTTAAGCTATGCAAAGTCAAACCCTGCTTCACTATGGCTGATTTTAAAATACTTTGCTTAAAAGCCGCTCTGGCACTCGCGCTGGTGTATTTTTTACCCGATTGTCCTTCAAAAAGATAATACTTTGGTTGATATGCCTTGTAGTAAGCTCTTAATAATGTTAAAAATTTATGTGACAATAAGGCATAACGATCTTTCTTACCTTTTGCATTTTGAATGAACAGCAACATTCGCTTGCTGTCTACCTGACTTACCTCAAGATTGAGTGCTTCACCGATACGAAGGCCCGCAGAGTAAACTAATGTCAATAAAGTCTTATGTTTCAAATTTGGCGTTGCATCTAACAATTGTTTTACTTCTTCGAGTGTAAGTATCTGCGGAAGGTTCTTAGGTTTACTAGGGCGTTGCAAGTGCATTTTCTCAAGGTTGATACCTTTAAAAGAAAAATATTTTTTTATGCCATTTATGCATTGGTTTTGATAACTTACTGACCGATTCTTTTTTACTATAAAATCATAACTAAAACGCTCTACGGCTCGGGCTGTATGTGCTTTGAATTTTTTTGAATTGAAATATTGTAGGTATGAACCGGTAACATCGATGTAGGTTTTTATCGTATTGGAACTTAAGCGTTGCTGTTGCATCCATTTTTTAAAAGCAGATAAGTCTGGCTTGCTTTTCAAATTGATATTTGGCAAGTCACTACTTGATACCACATCGACTTTCATAGGTGTTTGAAGCGCTTTGTAATCAACAAACCAACCTTTCTCACGTAAATGATGGTATATCTTTTTTTTATTTATTGCGTTAAGTTCAGCATAAAAAACCTTATGGGTTTGACTCCATGCAATACAATCAAGTCTTTTTAAATGCAACTTTATTTCATCGTCATAATCGAAAACTAACGCCACGTTTTGACGATTCTTGTGGCGTAGCTTTTGAAAGGTAATTTTTTTGATGATAATAAGTATTAACGAAAATTCTAATTTAAATATACGTTTTATCTGGTTAAAATGATAATTTTTATTAGGCTATCTGTATGACAAATACTAGGGCAATCTATCATAGCATGCATTGTAGAGCAGCTATTACTTACCGAAACTAACCTTAGCAGAGTCGATTATAAATATTGAGAAAGGTTTCAACTGTACTTTTCAACAGAACCCAATAGAGCTACAAAACAGTTAGCGCAAAACCATAGCGCCTTGAATTGTTTGTTTGAATTATTTTTCATCTAATCGTCCATCAGGGTATTTTGCAAAACGCCCTTTCTCTTTTTCATGTACTTGATCGGCATGTTGCCATGGCCAACCTCCATACTGCGTGAGTCCGTAATCTTTCATAGCGGCACGAATTTCTTCTTGTGTATTCATGACAAAAGGGCCATGTTGCACCACTGGTTCTGCAATGGGCCTGCCTTGGAGCATTAAAAAATGGGCTGTAGCCTCTAAAACCTTAATTTCAACATTTTCATTTGGGTTCAATTGTAAACCATGATTGGGTACAATGCTTTGTCCATCAATTTCAATGGTCGACCCTTCATAGAAATATAGCGTTCTACTTACTTCTGAACTTGCTTTGGGTAGGGTATAGGTAGTATTAGAATCTACATGAATATTCCAAATAGCGACTTCATTTTCGGCCACTGCCGCCCAAGAATTTGGGGCAGGTCTTGGTCCATTTGTGTTTTTATAAGCTCCAGCTATTACTTTGACGGTAGCATTCTCCGTTTTGATTACAGGAATATCTTCATGCCACAGCATCGCAAAATGAGGAGCTACAAATTTACTTTTAGCCGGTAGGTTGAGCCAAATTTGAAATAATTCTAACGAATTTTCTTCATCGGTTTTTAGTAGGGGAAACATTTCTGAATGCTGCACACCACGTCCTGCAGTCATCCATTGCACATCGCCTTCACCAAAACGTCCCGCTGCACCTAATGAATCTGAATGGTCACAAAAACCTTTATTGACAATGGTTATAGTTTCAAAACCACGATGCGGGTGCGATGGAAAACCAGGAATGGTTTGACCGTGATACATGCGCCATCCATCCTTTAAAACAAAATCGTTACCCAAATTTCTTCCTTCTAAAGATGCATTGGGGGTCATGTCTTCCTTACCCTTCGGGTAATGGTCTAGATGATAGACACAAAACAAAAAAGGGTCTTGCGTTTGCCACGGAAAACCTAAAGGAAAAATTTGCTGCACACTTCTGGTCATACACTTATTTTGATTTCAAGCTAAAGTACTTTTTTTAAAATCACAAACCGAATTCCTTCTTTTACAAAAGTGTCTTCAGTTTCAAGCATGCCAAATTTTTTATAGAAATCTGTTTTATCAATTCTAGCATTGCACCAAATAGTATGAAACCTTTGTTTTTTACAAAAGGCGATGACATGGTCTAAAAGTGTGGATCCATAACCTTTGCCTTGTTCTGCTTCAGTGGTAGCGAATTTTCTAAATTGTGCACTATGGTCTTCCTTTTGAAAAAGCGAAATCACAGAGACCAATTCTTCATTTTTAAAGAGTCCGAAATGATACCCCTCTGGGTCTTCCGCAAGTTTGATGAAGTCTAAATGCAAATCTGGCCACATAACTTGATGTCTTAGTGGCCAGCATGCTTCTGCGTTTATTTGTTTAATTACTACCAATGGGTGGTGGCCCATCAATCATGGGCTTATAAATTTCATTTCCTTTTCGAGTTTTGAATTCTGCCTTAACCTCTTCAACTAATTTCTGATTTTCAAATAAATCTACCGCCGTCATGCTTAATGCTTTTGAAGCATACACCATGCCCTTATGACCAATTGACATACCGCCACAAGCAACCACAGCCCATGAATGCCATGGGGTATCTTTTGGTGCTACAGTAACGCTCAAATTGATATTTGGTACATTCCAACTTACATCACCCACATCTGTTGAACCGCCTCCAGGGGTGTCTAGGGTAGCACGCATGGGTTTAATGGTAGCATCCATACCCACTTCTTTTTTACCTGTAGCCTTTTGAATGGCTTTACCAAAAGCATCTTCTTCAGTAGAGTAGGTAATAGGGCCTAATAGTTCAAGGTTCTTTTGCATTATGGCTCCGCCAGATCGGTTAACCAAAACTTCATAAATACCTGAAACCAACGATATCTTATACTCTACATTCGCCATAATCGCTGCACCTTCTGCCATGGCTTTAACGCGTTCATAGGTAGGCAACATTTTTGATCGTTTAGGATCGCGAACCCGAACCCATAGTTTGGCATAGTCGGGTACTACATTAACCACCTGACCGCCATCTTGTATGTGGTAATGAATACGTGAAGATGGCAAAATATGTTCTCTATAGTAGTTGATGCCTGTAGTATATAATTCAAGGGCATCAGAGGCAGATCGCCCATTCCAAGGGTCAGCAGAAGCATGTGCTGCTTGCCCCTCAAATTCTACAATAAAATCAATTAATGAGAGTCCGCTTTGTACATCAGCTTCAATGTCAGCACCCGGATGCCAGCTGAGATTAACATCAACATCATCCCATAGGCCAGCTTCAACCATCCAAACTTTTGCGAAGAATTTTTCTTCAGCCGGGGTTCCTAAAAACTTAATGGTTCCTTTGAGTTTACCAGCTTCCATTTGTTCCTTAATGGCTATGGCAGCACCTAAACTTGAGGTACCAAACATATTATGTCCGCAGCCGTGACCCGCAGCCCCTTCTTGATAGGGTTCTTTGACCGGCGAGGCTTTTTGAGAAATGCCTGGTAAGGCATCAAATTCGCCTAAAATACTAATGACTGGCTTTCCTGAGCCATAGGTTGCAGTGAAAGCCGTTGGTATATTGGCAACGCCACGCGTTACGTTCATTCCGTTTTTTTCAGCGTAGCTCGCTAAAATTTCTGCTGATTCTGATTCTTCAAAAGCCGTTTCAGCCTCCGCCCAAATGGAGTCGCTGATTTTAATCAATTCAGCCTTATGCTTCTCTACAGATGCAATAACTGCTTTTTTATTCTTAGACATTTTTTGAGCTGATACTGATACCACGAAAAGCATAAGCACTAAAGGGAATACGATTTTTTTCATTTTGTGTTGAATTAGCTATTAACATCCTTAATTTCAATCAGGATGAAATAAATATATGAAAAGATATTTATGCAACGGCTTCTTTATAGGTTTTTAAACAGCGCTCACGTGCCATTTTGTGATCAACCATAGGGGTAGGGTAGCCTAGTTCTTGTAATTCAGGTACCCATTTTTTAATATACTCATGTTGCTTGTCAAATTTTTCAATTTGCGTGGTCGGGTTAAAAATGCGAAAATAAGGTGCGGCGTCAACGCCACTACCTGATGCCCATTGCCAATTACCCACATTGGCACTCAAATCATAGTCGAGCAATTTTTCAGCAAAATAAGTTTCGCCCCATCGCCAATCAATTAACAAATGCTTGCAAAGAAAGCTAGCGACCAACATACGAACCCTATTGTGCATATACCCCGTGGTAT
This sequence comes from uncultured Maribacter sp., assembly GCA_964554895.1. Taxonomy (GTDB): domain Bacteria; phylum Bacteroidota; class Bacteroidia; order Flavobacteriales; family Flavobacteriaceae; genus Maribacter_C. The sequence goes on from CAZKQM010000091.1 coordinate 7,809, forward strand.
TTAATTCACGCATTCCTGCATCAACTAACGGATAACCAGTTTGACCTGTTTTCCATTTTTCAAACTCAGCCTCATTATTACGCCATTCAATACGGTCATATTTAGGGCGAAAAGATTTTTTTGTGGTGTGCGGAAAATGCCAAAGAATTTGCATGAAAAATTCACGCCATATCAATTCATTCCAAAATACCTCATTCTCTTCAGCAATGGCTTTCTTAATCATTTCACGAACAGATACCGTTCCAAATCGTAAATGCGGACCTAATCTTGTAGTTCCATTTTTAATGGCCGGAAAATTTCGAGTGGCTTCATAATTTTGAATCAAATCAGGACTCACTTTGAAGGCTTCTATTTTAATTTTAGAACGTTCAAAACCTAGATCTGACAAGTCTAAATTAGGTAATTCAGTATCTTGAATTAAATTCTGTATAAAATATTGTAAATCATTTATATTCAATAAATTACCATTGAATTTTGATTTCCACTTATTTTTATAAGGCGTATAAACTACATAAGGTTTTCCATCATCTTTAACAATCTCATTTTTCTCAAAAATTACTTGGTCTTTAAAACTATGAAACGGAATGTTTTGAACCGTAAGTAATTCTTTTATTTTACCATCACGCTCTAAGGCATAGGGCTCATAATCATGGTTGGCGTAGACTGCTTTGAGGATATATTGTTTTTGTAATTCATGAAATATCTTTTCAGGAGAACCTTGAAAAAGTGCTAGAGAGCTACCCAGTTTTTCTTTTAATTCTGAATTTATTTCCTGAAGTCTATCAAAGATAAACGATAACCTTGCATCATCTTTTGGTAACTTCTCTAGTATGTGTGTGTCAAAAATAAAAATGGGTAAAACAGTAAAACTGCCTTTTAATGCATGAAATAAAGCTGTATTATCATCTAATCGTAAATCACGTCGAAACCAAAATACAGAAACCTCTTTACGCATACTTAACTAATATTTAAGGTAGACATACCACCATCAACACCCACTATTTGTCCGGTCATCCAGGTGCTGTTGTCACTTAATAAAAATACAGCAATATTGGCAATATCAGCGGCTGAACCCACCCGTTTCAAAGGATGTCTTTGTGACATCAATTCACGCTTTCTATCATTACTCAATAGTCTCTTTGCAAGTTGAGTATCAACTAAAGAAGGCGCCACAACGTTAAATCTAATTTTCGGCGCATACTCTGCAGCCATTGATTTCGCAAAACCTTCAATAGCCCCTTTAGCGGCTGCAACACTTGAGTGAAAAGGCATGCCAACACCTACGGCAACCGTGCTAAAAAATACTATACTTGATCCTTCTTGCATCATAGGCAGTATGGTTTTAACCACCTTAACCATTTTGAAAAAGTTAAGTTGCATGTCAGCTTCAAAAGTTTCTAAAGTGAGCATTTTAAAAGGTTTTAAATTGATGGTACCAGGGCAATACGCAAAACCGTGTAACTCAGCGGGCAGCAATGAAGTATCGAGATCTTCGGTGCTAACATCAAAAGGAATATGGGTTACATTGAGGTTTCCTAAAGTTTCAGAAGTTCGTGAAGCTATAAATACCTTATGATTTTCGCTCAAACTTTGAGCCATAGCAAACCCAATGCCATGCGAAGCACCAATTAATAAAATATTCTTTTTCATTTTATATGTTTTTAAACTCTAAAACATTCGGTATTCCTTCAACCTTTCCGAATAACTCCATCAATTTATCTTCTCTGTATTTAAATATTTGTTTCAATTGCTTTTTAACCAAAATAGGATGCGCTAGTTGCCCTAAAATGCCGAAAGGAATCTTATAATCGATAATGTCTTCCATTTCTACTCCCTTATCATTCTTTTTTAAAAAATGCTTGTGATGCCATAGCGCATAGGGCCCAAAGCGTTGTTCATCAACAAAGTATTCGCCTTCTTTAACATGGGTAATTTCAGTAACCCATTTGGTTTTTATACCCGGAAAAGAAGAAACCTTATAGTGTATTATTTGCCCCGGAAACATGGGCTGGTCAGCACCTGAAAGAATCTCAAACCCCATGTGGTCGGGTGTTATTCTTTGAAGATTCGCAGGACTCGACAAAAATTTCCAAGCCTCTTTTTGACTTGTAGGTAGTAATTGTTTAGAATGAAGCTGATAGAGTTTCATGAACGGTCTTTTATCAAAAGTACATAATTATTGTTTAACTATTATTAATAAAAATTAAACAAAATTTATTTTAAAGGAATTTCATTCGTGTTAACCTAATCTATA
>CAZKQM010000092.1:0-10008 GCA_964554895.1 uncultured Maribacter sp.
ATACTTTTTAAAGGCTTGTTTAATTTAATTCTACAAAGTTTTTTATTTACAAATTTGAAGATAACCAAAATAGTGTAATAATCCATTTTCTTAGTCTGATTGTATTCGTACTTTTGATCAAATACTTTATATGAATTCAAGGCAAAATCAGCTAGCAGCATTTGACCGACTTTTAACCATCATGGATGAGTTACGAGCCCAATGCCCATGGGATAAAAAGCAAACCATGCAAAGCTTACGCCACTTGACTATCGAAGAAACTTATGAACTAGGTGATGCGATTTTAGATAATGATTTAGAAGAGGTCAAAAAAGAGTTGGGTGATGTACTGCTTCACATTGTATTTTATGCCAAAATTGGTTCTGAAACTAATGATTTTGATATCGCTGATGTTTGTACTGCCATTTGTGATAAACTCATTACCAGACACCCACACATTTATGGCGATGTGACTGTGCAAGATGAAGAAGAGGTCAAAAGAAATTGGGAAGCAATAAAGCTTAAAGAAGGAAAAAAAAGTGTTTTAGAAGGAGTGCCTACTGGTTTACCTGCTTTGGTAAAAGCGAACCGCATTCAAGACAAAGTAGCAGGAGTGGGTTTTGATTGGGAAAAACCTGAACAAGTTTGGGAAAAGTTAGAAGAAGAATTGACTGAATTCAAAGAAGAGGTCAAGGCAAAAGACGCGGTCAAAATGGAAGCCGAATTTGGCGATCTACTTTTTTCAATGGTTAATTATGCGCGATTTTTAGATATTAACCCTGAGAACGCTTTAGAACGAACTAATAAAAAATTCATTAAAAGATTTCAATACCTAGAGGATAAAGCCAAAACTGAGGGTAAAACCTTAAAAGAGATGACTTTTGATGAAATGAATTTCTTTTGGAACGAGGCAAAATCAAATGATTAGCCTACTATCAACCCCTTTTAATTTTAAGGCCTTTGTTTAAAAATTACACTAAAGAATTTGGCTATACTATAAAACTCGCTGTACCTGTAATAACCGGTCTTATTGGGCATACCTTGGTTCAATTGGCTGATAATATTATGGTAGGTCAATTAGGTACTGCTGAACTCGCGGCTGTATCACTGGGAAATAGTTTTGTGTTTATAGCCATGTCATTAGGTATTGGTTTTTCAACCGCAATAACACCTTTGGTGGCTGAAGCAGATGGGTCTGGTAATCAAGCTCATGCCAAAAGTGCTTTCAAACATGGTTTACTACTTTGTACCCTTATAGGGGTTTCACTTTTCGCAATTATTTATGCGTGCAAACCACTCATGTATTTCATGAATCAACCTGAAGAAGTGGTAGCATTAGCCATGCCTTACCTTGATTTGGTTGCACTTTCATTAATTCCTTTAGTCATTTTTCAAGCCTTTAAACAATTTTCAGAAGGTTTATCTCAGACCAAATACCCCATGTATGCGACCATCATAGCTAATTTGATCAATTTTGGATTGAATTATGTTTTGATTTTTGGAGTTTTTGGTTTTCCTAAAATGGGTATTGTAGGTGCCGCAATTGGTACTTTAGCGGCACGCTGTTTTATGGTCATTTATATATGGTTTTTACTGAAATCAAAAAAGAAATTCGAACCTTATGTGACAAATTTTAATTTTAAAACCATTGAAAAAAAGGTTATTAATAAAATATTAAATCTCGGATTTCCTTCGGCGCTACAAATGTTTTTTGAAGTGGCCATTTTCACAGCTGCCATATGGTTAAGCGGGGTATTAGGTAAAAACTCACAGGCTGCAAATCAAATTGCTTTGAACCTCAGTAGTATGACTTTTATGGTAGGAATGGGGCTAGGGGTTGCCGCTATGATACGCGTTGGTAATCAAAAAGGCTTGCTCAATTTTAAAGAATTAAGAAGAATTGCGCTATCTATTTTCTTACTTACTTTTTTGGTGGAAATAGTTTTTGCAGTAGTTTTTCTCTTAGGAAGAAATTGGTTTCCGTCACTCTATTTAGATATTGATAACACCCAAAACTTAGCTGATAATACCGAAGTTATTTTCTTCGCAGGTCAATTGATGTTGGTGGCTGCTTTTTTTCAAATTTCTGACGGAATTCAGGTCGTTGTATTGGGATCTTTAAGAGGCCTGCAAGATGTAAAAATACCCACCTTTATTACCTTTATTGCCTATTGGTTGATTGGTTTTCCAATATGTTATTACTTAGGTTTACATACTGATTTGAAAGGTGTGGGAATATGGATTGGCTTACTAGTTGGGCTAACGGCTTCTGCCATTATGTTGTATATTCGATTTGATATTTTGACCAAAAAATTAATAAAGAATGGAAATACCTAAATTTTTATTAGGCGATAATACAGATTATCCTTCAGGCATTTTTGTTGTGCATACAGAATATCCGAGATTTATCATAAATCTTGAAAATGATGCGCTTGAATGGTTTGAAGAATTTTCAAAAGAAGATGAAGCTGAATTAGGGGCCGAAACAGAACAAATGATAAAATTGGCTACTGAATTTTATGATCGTGAAGTGGCACGATATGAAGATTAATGATTTATGTTAGAAGAATTAATTAAGGCTGATAAAGAACTATTTCTACTGCTCAATAATTTGGGTAGTGCTTCTTGGGATGCTTTTTGGATGTTTGTTACTAACAAATTCAGTTCAATACCCATTTATCTTCTTTTACTGTACTTAGCCTATCAAAAGTTAGGTTTGAAAAGAATGCTTGTGCTAATAGGTTTTGCCATTTTGATGATTGTTTGTACCAATGGCTTGGCTGATTTTTTTAAATATGGAGTGCAACGTTTGAGACCCTGTTATGATTCTGATGTCTTTCAAGAGATGCGTTTAGTTAAAAATAGTTGTGGTGGAAAATATGGTTATTTTTCGGCTCATGCTGCTAATGTATATGCCGTAGCAACCTTTTTTACAATGGTGTTGCATAAAAACATAAGATTTTTAGGAACCCTTTTGTTTATTTGGGCACTATGTGTTTCCTACAGTCGAATTTATATTGGAGTTCATTTTCCTTTAGATGTTTTTTCAGGAATAGGTGTTGGTCTTCTTTTTGGTTGGCTATTTTCAAAGTTATACGCAAACCTGCTTCCTAAATTTCGATTATGATTTCGAATAGAAGATATTGGTTTTTGATATTTGTAATCTTGTGCGTTTACGTTTCAGCTATTGATGTTACCTTATTTGAAAACGATTCTGCACAATTTGCGGTCATGGCAATGCGCATGGTTCAAGAAAATGATTTTCTCAGTCTTTTTAAGGGTACTGAAGCATATTTAGACAAACCTCATATGCATTATTGGTTAGCTGCTGCGTCATTTAAAATTTTTGGTATTCATGATTGGGCCTATCGTATTCCTGCAATTTTGGCAACTTTATTAGCTGCATATAGTTGTTTTGGTTTAGGTAGGGTATTGTATACTAGTGACATCGGTAAACTAGCAGCTATAATTTTCTTGACTTCGCAAACCATAGTTTTATCTATTATTGATGTACGAACTGATGCTGTTTTAACGGCGTTTACCATTCTTGCCATTTGGCAATTGGCTGCCTACCTTAAAACAAATGCGCTGAAGAATATACTTTGGGCAGCTTTTGCAGCAGGAATGGCGTTTTCTACTAAAGGTCAAATCGCTATAGTGGTTATTACATTTTCTATTTTATGCCATTTATTTTACACCAGAAAATGGAAGACCTTGTTTCATTATAAAACCATATTGGCGCTATTAGTATTTACGATTACTATTGCACCAATGCTGTATGCCTATTACCATCAGTTTGATTTGCATCCTGAACAGGTAATACGGGGTAGAGATGGTAGAAGTGGTATTTTCTTTATTTTTTGGGAACAGAGTTTTGAGCGAATGAGTGGTAGTGGAATGGGCAAGAATAGCAGTGATTATTTTTTCTTCTTCCATACCTATCTATGGGTTTTTATACCTTGGATGCTTATCGGAATTTTGGCCCTTGTCAATCAGTTTAAAACAATAGTTAAATCGAAATTCAAATTCCATAAGGAGCTAGAATTTTTAACCCTTGGTGGAATTGTACTCATTTTTATTACCATCAGTTTTGCTCAGTTTAAATTACCGCATTATTTAAATATTTCCATTCCTTTATTTTCGGTTTTGACGGCAGCATATTTGATCTATATTCATCAATCAAAAAAAGCAAAAACCATAAAAATAATTCTTGGTTTTCAATATTTTATAGCCGCTGTGATGTTCATAGCGTGTTTATTAATTAGTTATTACGTTTTTAAATTTCAAGCTTTTGAAAAGACTATATTTTTAGGCTTATTATGTGTATTGGTAGTGTACTATGTGATGAAGAAAGAAGCTTATTTTCGTCGCATTATTACGGTTTCAATTCTTGGGTCAATGCTCTTAAATGGACTGCTACACATGCATTTTTATCCAAAATTATTGGCTTATCAAGGGGGTTCGGCCATGGCAAAAATTGTGACAGAAGAAAAGGTGCCAGTTGATTCTATTTATAAAATTTCTAAAAACCACACTTGGGCTTTAGATTTTTACAATCAAAAACCTGTAAAGATTTCATCTTTAGAAGCGCTGAAAAATAAACGTGATTACTGGATTTATGCATCTCAAAAAGAACTGAATGAATTACGTCAAAATGGTTTTGATTGGGATATGCAATTCGATGTAAATCAATTTAGAATAACACGTCTACAAGCGAAATTTCTAAACCCAGTTACCCGCAAAAAAGTATTGAATAAAAGATATTTAGTACACGTGTATTAGGAAGTTTTGGTTATTAAATCAGGCTGTTTGAAATGGTAATACAGCCCGCAAAGTGAAACAATAGCAGTTATCGTGAAAAAGGTTAAACTTATGGCTAATGAAGTGTCTTCGTTGAGTTCAAAGATGTTCGCCCCGTAAAAAAAAGTTAGTTCTCTACTACCAAAACCACCTAGGGTAAAAGGTATTACTGCAACAATTGAAGAAATTAAAAAGACTAATAAATAGTAAGCAATATGTATTTCAATGTCCATTGCTTTCATAATAAAAAATACAGCTGCAAGTTGTGCTAGTTGAACCAAAGCGGAGTAGGCGACTGATTTCCAGAAAACGGGTAATAAATACCTAAAAAACTTCCGGTTTAAAGCATAGGTCAACGCAAAAGCGAATACAATAGCTAGTATGAATAGCCATGTGAAATCTTTTAAAAAGGCATTGTTTAAAAATACTGCAATAATACAGGCGTATGAAAACAGCAATAGTAAGCCCATTAGTCGATCAATGACCAAGGTGTTCACTACTTTTTTTGTACCTACTTCGAAATGTTTTTTTATAAGATATCCTTTGTAAGCATCGCCACCAATGCCCCCCGGTAAGAATAAATTATAAAACATGCTTAGCATATATAATTCAAGATTGCTTTTATGAGATATGGGTATTTCTAGTTGATTGAAGTAAGCCTTTAGTCTAAGGGCTGCAAAAAGTTTAGAGAGTATAAATAAAACCAAAGCGGCTATTAAATAGGCACTATTACTAGTTTTGATGAGCACAAAAACATTGGCGAATTTAATTTTTGTGAATATAAAATAGATGAGCGCTATGCTGATACTAATTTTCAGCGCGGTAAGGGCTTTTTTATTGAGTTTTGCCACCTACTGATATTTTTTTAATTCGGTATGGTCGTTTTTGTTGCGACTCATAATAGGTTCTAATCAAAAGCTCTAGAACAATACCTATGGTAAAGAGCTGAATACCTGCTAAAATGAACATAAGACCGAATATTAGTAACGGACGCGTACCAATATCTTGCCCCAAACCAAACTTCATAAATAGTAAATAGATATTGATAAATATGCCTACAATAATCAACAAAACACCAAAAATACCAAACAAGTGTATTGGGCGTTGTAAGTACTTTCTAATGAAGAGAAGCAACATCATATCAGCGACTACTTTGAATACTCTTTCGAGTCCGTATTTTGAAACACCGGCATTTCTGGCGTGATGTTTAACGGGTACTTGTTTAATTTGTGCTCCCTCTAAATGTGCCAAGAGCGTAATGAAACGGTGCATTTCGCCATATAAATTTAATTCTTTAGCGATGTCTTTGGTAAAAACCTTGAGGGCACAGCCATTGTCCTTAATATCAAGGTTTGTCACTCGACGCACTAGGAAATTGGCAATTTTTGAAGGAATCTTTTTAACTAATGAATCTTTTCTTTTTTGGCGAATACCAGTAACAACATCATAGTCATCTGTTACAGCATATTCAAGCATTTCAGGAATGTCAGAAGGATCGTTTTGAAGATCGCCATCCATGGTAATAATATATTCTCCTGAAGCGTGGTCAATACCTGCAGCCAATGCCAAACTTTGACCGTAGTTCTTTTTTAATTCAATCAAATGAACCTTTTCATCTGCCATGTGCATGACGCGCTTGCGGGTCTGGTCGGTTGAGAAATCATCTACATAAATAATCTCATAAGTGTAACCCACTAAACTTTGATGAATTTTTTGAGTGAGGAGTTCCACATTGCCTTCTTCATTATATAACGGAACGACAATTGAAAGTTTAGCGGCAGTTATGCTTTTCATTAATAATGCGTCTTAACCGTGCAAATTTAAGTTTTTATGATGACTCTTTATGATGTATTTGCAATAGCTTTTTTGCGGCAGCAAAAGAAGAAATTTCATTTTTTGAGACCATAACAGATAATTTTTTGAATTCTTCTCGAATAGATTCGTTGGCATAAAAGTCTCGTTTTAATTCACTTTCGATAATTTCAGAGAGCCAATTTTCGCGTTGTTTTTTCCGCTTCAAATCAAAAGTACCTGCAGCTCGACTTTTTTTAATGTAGTCTTGAATCATTTTCCAAATAGCATCTATACCTTCATGGTGTAAGGCAGAACAGCTCAATACTTGAGTAACCCAACTATCTTCTTTGGGTGGATATAAGTGTATAGCTCTTTTAAAATCAGTTACAGCGATTTGAGCAGCCTTTTTAGTTGCGCCATCAGCCTTGTTTATGACTAAGGCATCAGCCATTTCGATAATACCTCTTTTAATGCCTTGTAAATCATCGCCTGCACCTGGCAATTTTAGCACCAGAAAAAAATCGACCATAGCTTTTACGGCTATTTCATTTTGACCAACACCAACAGTCTCTACAATAATGGTATCAAATCCAGCGGCTTCACAAAGTATAATAGTTTCTCTCGTTTGCCTTGTAACCCCTCCCAATGATGCGTTTGAAGGCGAGGGTCTGATAAACGCATTCGGGTTTTTTGATAATTCTGTCATTCGCGTTTTATCACCCAAAATACTGCCCTTAGATAAAGTACTTGAAGGGTCAACTGCCAAGACAGCCACCTTGTTACCTTTTAGGGTGAGCATGCTTCCAAAGGCTTCAATAAAGGTGCTTTTACCAACTCCTGGTACCCCCGTAATACCAATTCTGGTACTATTTTTTTTAAGTTTTAAACAAGTCTCAATTATTTGATTTGATTTTGCTCTATCTTCATCAGTAGCACTTTCAATTATGGTAATTGCACGCCCCAAGGCTGATTTATCGCCTTTTAAAATTCCGGTAATTAGTGCCTCAACTGATGGCAAATGTTTCCGACTTGCTTGAATAGAAGAAATCCTATTCGCTGATGATTTGTTTGAAGCTGACAAATTTATTTATTGATAGGAACTAAAATATTTACCTTATCCCAAGAAAGTGAAAGATATAATTGATTACCTGCTGCAAAATCGATTATAAAATTCTCTTGGGATACCGTATTTGTGACAACCGGAACCTCTACTTTAATACTATCTTCATCAGGATCCCTCGTTGTTTCAGTCCCGCCACTGATGAGCGTTACACCCCAATCGGGTACTTCTTTATTAAAAATGACTGACCAACTTTCTTGATTAGGAATCGTCCATAAAGAGTAGGTGCCAGCAGCTAGGGTTTTATCAATTATTTTTATTTCACTTTTAGTGGTAAAAGTTGTGGGTTCATTGGCCCCAGTGCGCCAAACTTTACCATAGGGCACTAATTCTCCAAAAACAACCCTTCCCTTTTTCGCAGGACTCGAATAGTTTACTGACAAGTCATAGCCTTGCTCGGTATAGAAATTGGTAACTTCTTTGCTAATTTTTTTGGTTTCTTTTTGCATAAAGGGCCACGCCACAAATTTGAATAAAAGCCATAAGCCTATAATAAGTAAACCAACTATTTTCAACCACTTAGGAAATCTCATAATATGCATTTTTGTTCACTACTAAGTTACTAAAATCACAGCAAGCTTGTAAAGCACTAGTCATTCAGGTCAAAAACAAACTTTGATTCATTTTTATAAATTTCTCCTGGTCGCAATTCACTGCTTGGAAAGTGCTTTTGATTTGGGGCATCAGGAAAGTTTTGTGTTTCAAAACAAATGGCTGCAAAATCTTTCGGAGTATAGATAACCATTGCCGGTTGATTGGTAAATACTTTCATTGAAATTCCTGATTTTTTTGACCAAATCATTGCCACTTCTTTTGCATTAGAATTATTTACCATTGGTGTATCTAAACGTGTATTGCCAATGGGTTTTTTTTCTAGAAAGTTATATTCTGAATTTTCTACCGAAAGTAAATCGCCCGTGGGAAGTAAATTTTCATCTGTTTCTAAAAATTGGGCACAATTCAATTGCAAGATGCAGTTATCAATGGTGTCTTCATCATCTAAACAGAAATACGAATGATTGGTCAAATTGACCACTGTGGTTCGATCTGTTGAGGCTTCATGTATAATATGAAGAGAATTATTAATTAATTTATAGGTAATTGTAGTTTTTAAATTACCCGGATAGCCTTCTTCTAAATGCGGACTGATGTATGATAATTTAATAAAGGGTGTATTGCTACGATCAATTGCTTCAATTGTCCATAATTTTTTAGCAAAACCTTGTTTGCCACCATGTAAATGCACTCCGTTTTTATGATAAAGTGGATAAAATTCACGATCTAATTCAAAGCCACCTTTTGATATTCTACCAGCATAACGCCCCACACACGCCCCCAGAGATATTTGATCGTAACGATAATCTGAAGGAAAAGCCAAACCGGCAACCACATTTCTAGAATGTCCGTTCTTATCTTTTACAATTAACTTTTGAATAATTGCACCATAGTCAAGCACAATCAGGGTAATAAAAGGAGTAGTAAGGGTTACTTGTTTCACATTTCACTTTTCATCATTGGTATTAAAGATAGTGCGAATTTGAAATAAAAAAAAGCGACCTCAGTAGGTCGCTCTTTCTATCTAATATTTATATGGGGAACATATTAATGAGCATCTTCCTTTAGAAAATCTTTAAAATTCGCTTTAAACCGATTTAACCTCGGAATAGAAACATTTTGAATATATGAATTGTTAGGATGTTTTCTTTCATAATCTTGATGATACTCTTCAGCATCATAAAATACATCAAAAGCAGTAACTTCAGTAGTGATGGGATCTTCATCATATATTTTCTGATCCGTTAATGCTGCTATATATGATTCAATAATTTCTTTTTCTTGCTGGTTTTTATAAAAAGCTACAGATCTGTATTGTGTTCCGCGATCAGGCCCCTGTCTGTTTAATGAAGTTGGGTCATGTGATCCAAAAAAGACTTGAACTAAGGCAGTGAATGAAATTACCTTTGGGTTGTAGTATACTTTTACTGCTTCTGCATGACTTGTATTACCATAGGCTACCTCCTGGTAGGTTGGGTTTACTTCGCTACCTCCGGCATAACCAGAAACAACTTCTTTAACTCCTTTTACACTTTCAAAAATTGCTTCGACACACCAAAAACAACCGCTAGCAAAGTAAGCAGTTTCATACTTACTTAATTCTTGTGGGGTTGCTTTAATTTTAATTTCTTCAAGCGAAGCTTCAGAGATTAATTCTGCGCTTTTTACCTTTGATTGACAAGCCACGACTAAAAACATGACAACGGTCAGTAATGTATATTTTTTAAATTGCATTGTTATAATTTTTTTTCATTAGTAGT
>CAZKQM010000093.1:0-9724 GCA_964554895.1 uncultured Maribacter sp.
ATTACATACCTAATTGAGTTTCTAAAATACATATTTTACGGCTACCCAATTATTTTTTTTAGAAAATTTTTGAAATTTTAACCCACTTTCTTCACATTTTGATGAAATCAAGGGTATATCATCCTCATAAAAACCACTTAAAAATATTTGTCCTTCCTTATTTAAACATCGCGCATAAATAGGCAAATCTGCTAACAAGATGTTTCTATTTATATTCGCCAGAATTATATCATACGATTTATTTTCTAAAAGCAACGCATCGCCTTGATACACCTCAATATTTTCACAATGATTACGGCTCATATTTTCTTTAGCATTCAAATAACACCAATTATCAATATCAATAGCATCTATTTGAGTAGCACCTCTCATTGAAGCCAAAATAGCCAAAACACCTGTGCCGCTTCCCATATCTAGTACAGTCTTACCTTTAAAATCGGTATTCAAAATATGCTCAAGCATCATATGAGTTGTTTCATGATGCCCGGTGCCAAAACTCATTTTGGGTTCAATTACAATGTCATAAACAACCGAGGGTTTTTCATGAAAAGGAGCTCTAACCACACACTGGTCTGCCACTTGAATAGGCTCGAAATTTTCTTCCCATGTAGCATTCCAGTTTTGTTGTTCTATTTCTTTGTAATGAAAGCTGATTTTAAAATTTTCATTCTTTAAAATTTCAACTCCATTTAAAATATCAACTGACCAATCTGTCTTTTGAATATAGGCTAAAATTCCTTCTTCGTTTTCAACAAAACTCTCAAAACCTGCATACCCTAATTCAGCAATTAAAATATCAGATGCTGGCTGAATAGGCCTTAGCTGGAAGATATATTCTATGTAAATGGTGTTTGACATAAGGCCATTTCAATTGGAATCATACCACTATGAACCGACTTTGTAAAGTACTTATTACTTAAAGGCTTTTATGATGGCTGCAAAATCATCAGCTTTTAAAGAGGCACCACCTATGAGTCCCCCATCAACATCTGATTTTGAAAAAATCTCTTCTGCATTTGCTGGCTTAACGCTACCACCATATAAAATAGAAACATTTTCTGCTATTGAAGTATTATACGCTTCGGTAATAGTTTTTCGAATAAAAGCGTGCATTTCTTGCGCTTGATCCGGACTAGCAGTCTCTCCGGTGCCAATTGCCCAAACAGGCTCATACGCTAAAATTATCTGGTTCCACTGATTCGCTTCTAAAGAAAAAAGAGCGTTTTTTAACTGACTTTCGACAATCTTAAAATGGTTACCCGACTTACGATCTTCCAATTCTTCTCCGAAGCAAAACATAACCCGTAAATTTTTAGCTAGTGCAGCTTTTACTTTTTTAGCCAATAATTCATCTGTTTCTCCAAAATAGGCTCGTCTTTCAGAATGCCCAAGAATAACGGTTTTAACACCGATATTCAGAAGCATATCAGCTGAAATTTCGCCTGTGTAGGCACCACTCTCTGCGAAATGCATATTTTGAGCAATAGCCTCAATAGCCACCGATTTTAATTGACTAACGGCGCTTGAAAGATTCACAAAAGTTGGTGCCACCATAACCTCAGCACTAGCATCTTCAACTACATCTGAAAGGGCATTCAACAGCTCAGTTGTTTGCTCTAGATTCTTATTCATTTTCCAGTTTCCGGCTACTATATTTTTTCTCATTTTGTTAATTTTTTTTCCAATACAACTTCCTCTCTACTATAAAAATCATTCTTATAAATTATGACACAGAGAATCGCAACGTCATATTAGGCTCTTGGATTTTATTTGTTCTATTTAAAATTTAATTCCTTTAAATCGTTGCTATGCACTTTTTGCTTAATGGTACCCTTCTCTAAAACCAACACTCCTGGGTTAGATCGCACAATGGTTTTAAGCGTAGTCTCATCAGTAAAGTAAAATTCAAAGTCTAGACCATATTTTTGCACCAGTTTTGCCGTCTGTTCTTCATTTGAGGCTGACATACCAATGACCTTATACCCATTGCTTATTGCCTTGTCAGTAACCGCTTTTACTTTATTATAGAATTTGTGTTTTGTTTTTCTGAGGTCATAAGCTATGACCATCACTAGTTTAGGTTCATTGAGCATAGCCAATGCAAAGTCTTGACCCTCTTGCTCAATAGTAAAGTCATGAACAGGTGGCTCATAACCTTTTTGAATCTCTTTGGTATCAGCTCCAATAAATTCGCCATCAACTTTAGGGTAATCTCCTCGAGTTACCACTACTTTTTCGCCATCTGCGGTTTTAAATTTCCATGCGTATTCTATAATCGCTTGTGGGGCATCTGGTGGTACATTCATACCATCTTCAATATTGGCCCCAATTTTATATGGTCTAAAATCTATTTCAGGTAAATGATTCAAAACATGAACCACATAAACACCACAAAGAGCCAATACAAGAGCTGTAACTACTTTTCTAATATTATCACTAAACCAAGGCGTTATGTATTGACGACCTAAAAACAAAATTACAATGAGTACCAGTAAAATAATGTCTTTTGTGAAAGACTCCCACGGGGTCAGTTTAATGGCGTCTCCAAAACAACCACAATCAGTTACTTTATTAAAATAAGCTGAATAAAAGGTTAAAAAAGTAAAGCCAATAATCATTAGTAATAGGCTCCACACCGTAAATTTCACTCGAAAACCTAGTAGCAACATGACCCCTACCAAAACTTCAAAAATGACAACGATAATTGAAATGGTTAAGGCATGTGGTTCAAAAAAAGGTAAGTCTAAAACACCCGAGCTAAAATATTCTTCAAGCTTGAATGAAAAGCCAACGGGGTCATTCAATTTTATAAAACCGCTTATTATAAAAAGTACCCCAACAAAAACCCTTGAAAAACCTACTAAATATTTCATTTTTACGGATTAAAATTAACGAAGATGAATCATTGCAAATATGGCATAATTAGCCATATCTTGATAGTTTGCATCAATACCCTCACTGACCAATGTCTTGCCTTTATTATCTTCAATTTGTTTTACCCTAAGTAATTTTTGAAGAATCAAATCAGTAAGAGAACTTACTCTCATTTCACGCCAAGCTTCACCATAGTCATGGTTTTTATTTTCCATTAGGCTTTTGGTTATGGCAATATGCTTATCAAACAATTCTACGGCCTGAGTATCATTCAAATCTGGTTCATCAGCAACACCTAATTCTAATTGAATCAATGCCATTATTGAATAATTTATAATGCCAATAAACTCAGAAAGTTCGCCTTCATCTACTTTGCGAACATCATTTTCTTGTAAACTTCTAATGCGCTGTGCTTTGATATAAATTTGATCTGTTAAAGAAGGTAACCTTAAAATGCGCCATGCGCTACCGTAATCCTTCATTTTTTTAGTGAACAAGTCTCTACAGACTTTAATTACCGCATCGTATTGCTCAGAAGTTTGCTGCATGAATTGTCTAACTAATTTGCGTAAATTTCGCTTAAAATATTGGGAATGTCAAAGGTCGGGCATAAAAGTCGATTTTTCAAGTCATACCCTTCAAAATAGTTTTTAAATGAACATCAATTGTAAAGGCAATCTCATTGATTTAAATACACCTAAGGTTATGGGAATTTTAAATCTTACTCCTGATTCTTTTTTTGATGGTGGAAAATACAAAGATGCTGCTGCTATTTTAAAACAGGTTGAAAAGATGTTGAATGAAGGGGCTACCTTCATTGATGTTGGCGCTTACAGCTCTAGACCTGGTGCAGATTTTGTTTCTGAAGATGAAGAGAAACAAAGATTACTTCCTATCCTAGAAATTATACTTAAAACGTTTCCCGAAATTCTCCTTTCTGTCGATACCTTTAGAAGTGAAATTGCTCGTGCAAGTATAGAAACAGGAGCATCGTTAATAAATGATATATCCGCAGGAAAATTAGATGAAGAAATGTTTTCGGTTATAGCAAAATACAAAGTACCCTATATCATGATGCACATGCGCGGAACTCCTAAAACCATGCAATCAAAAACATTATACGCGAATTTGGTCAAAGAAATCATCTTATATTTTTCTAATCAACTTGCAAAAGCCCGCGCATTAGGAATTCATGACATCATTATTGACCCCGGTTTCGGATTTGCAAAAACCCTTGAACAGAACTACGAATTACTTAGGCAACTTAACTTCTTAAAAACGTTGAAGCTTCCTATCTTATCTGGTATAAGTAGAAAATCAATGATTTACAAGGTATTAAACTCTACCCCTGACCAAGCATTAAATGGCACTACAGCATTGCATATGTTCGCACTCACTAAAGGAACAAATATTTTAAGAGCACATGATGTTCAAGAAGCTGTAGAATGCATTCAATTGGCGAACAAACTGATGTAAACCTCTCGACTCAATAATTGAGATAATTGTTCTCAAAAGCGTGCTTAGAAATTAATGATATATTTCATTTTAATGCCTCATAGTCATGCCCCGAGCTAATTTACTTTATCCATTCTTTTTAGTTAATTTTACAAAAACACTATTAATTGGATTCATTTAATTTTCCAGAATTAAAAATTACCAACATCATAGATATGATTTTGGTGGCCATTTTACTCTACTACATTTATAAATTGGTTCGCAGAACAGTAGCCATTAATATTTTTATTGGAATTGTTATAGTTTGGGCTTTTTGGAAATTAACCCAGTTTCTTGAAATGAAATTAATTAGCAGTGTTGTAGGTGCTTTTATGCAGGTAGGATTGATTGCACTTATAATTGTTTTTCAACAAGAAATTAGAAAGTTTCTTTTAATGATTGGCTCTACAAATTTTAAAACCAAACGAAATATTTTAAAACATTTTAGCTTTTTAAAACAAGAGGGCATGGTATCAAGCACCAATGTTGATGCTGTATTAAGTGCCTGTTCGAAAATGGCTTCGACAAAAACGGGAGCAATTTTGATTATTCAAAGAAATAACGTTTTAGATTTTGTAAGATCATCAGGCGATAAGATGCATATTGAAATAACAGCACCTATTATCGAAAGTATATTTTATAAAAATAGTCCGTTGCACGATGGTGCTGCAATTATTGTGAATAACTATATTGTAGCGACAAGGGTCATTCTTCCTGTTTCAAATGAACGCAACATACCTTTGAGTTTTGGACTAAGACACCGCGCTGCTGTGGGCATAACAGAAAAAACAGATGCACTTGCATTGGTGGTTAGCGAAGAGACCGGCACTCTAGTGTACATAAAAAATGGTAATTTCATTGACTATGATGATATGATTGACCTCTCAAACATTATAAAGGAAGACTTAAATTAAAAAGCAATGCATTGTAAAAACTGTGAAAACGCTTTACGAACCGATCATAGTTTTTGCCCTAAATGCGGTGCTAAAATTATCAGAAACCGCCTTACTCTTAAAAATCTCTGGTATGATATTACCGAGCGGTATTTTAATGTTGATAATACTTTTCTAAAAACATTTTGGCATCTCTTTACAAAACCGCAAGTGGTCATTGGGGGCTATATTGAAGGTATTAGAAAGAAATATCTAAATCCGATTAGTTATTTAGCCATCGCCTTAACCCTTTCAGGAATTACATTATTTGTAATGCGCAAAAAGTTTATGAATGGCATAGATTTTTCACAATTTTCAGGCGGTCAAAATTTAGATAATGAAGTGGGTGAAAAAATAATGACTGCAACCATGGATTTTAGTTCTTTTATTTTTCTACTCTATATTCCTGTATTTGCATTAGCGGGTAGGGTTGCCTTCAATCAAAGAAATTACAATATGTCAGAACATTTGGTAACGGCAATGTACAGTTTGGCGCAGTATAGTATTGTGTCATTTCCAATAAGTGTTTTGGTACTTTTGATAAGCCCTGAGAACTACTTTTCACTTATATGGCCAATGATGCTTTTTATGGTGATTTTTGCTCTTTATGTAGTAAATAATCTAAATAAATTGAAAGCCATGCAGCGCATTATCCGTTCCTTACTATACATCTTCATTTGGGGTGTCGGATACCTTAGTTTCATGATTTTATTCTGGGTAATACTTTTAGTTATTGGTGAAATTTCATTGAATGACTTCGCTCCGAAATAATTCAATTTACGCAACCTCATCAGCTAAAAATTGAGCCTCATATAAATTGTTGTAATAGCCCCCTTTTTGAAGTAATTCTTTATGGGTACCAATTTCTACAATTTTACCAGCGTTCATAACAATAATCTTGTCTGCTTTTTTAATAGTTGCCAATCTATGTGCAATAATAATTGAAGTTCTTCCCTCAGTAATTTTTTCTGTTGCACGTTGAATTAGTTGTTCTGAATAAGTATCGACTGATGAGGTTGCTTCATCTAAGACCAGAATACTTGGGTTACTGACATAGGCTCTCAAAAAAGCTATCAATTGACGTTGACCACTCGACAACATGGCACCACGCTCTTTCACATTGTATTCATACCCGCCAGGCAAACTTGAGATAAACTCATCAACACCAATTCTTTTAGCTGCTTCTTGAATTTTAGCTAGGGTAATGCTCGTATTTTTTAAAGAAATATTATTTGCAATAGTATCAGCAAAGAGAAATACATCTTGCAGTACCACGGCAATTTGATTTCGAAGCGATGCTAATTTGAAATCTTTGATATTGATATCATCAATCAAAATAGCACCAGAATTTATCTCATAAAATCGATTCAATATATTTATGATTGTTGATTTTCCCGCACCGGTTGCCCCTACTATGGCAACCGTTTCTCCGGCTTTGATATTAAATGAAATTCCGTGTAAAACCTCTTCGTCTTTAAGATAACCAAAATGTACATTTGAAAATTGAATTGTACCTTTCGCCTTAGGCATTTCAATATTTCCTTTATCTTCAATGACACTGCTTGTGTGTAATATTTTAAAAACTCGGTTGGCAGCTACCATGCCCATTTGTAGCGTGTTAAACTTATCTGCAATTTGACGTAACGGCCTAAACATCATTGTTATGAACAACACAAAAGCAAATAACGTACCTTTAATATCCTCATTAATATTTGCTACATTTTGCAAGCCACCATACCATACCACCAAACCAATAGCCACTGAGGTTACAAATTCTGCGATCGGAAAAAATATTGAATTGTACCATACCGTTTTCAACCAAGCCTTCTTATGTTTTTCATTGATGACTCTAAAATTCTCACTTTCAATTTTTTCTCGCGTAAAAAGCTGTACTATTTTCATACCAGCAATACGTTCTTGCACAAATGAATTCAAATTTGAAACTTGAGCTCTTACCTCAATAAAGGCCAATTTCATGGCTTTTTGAAATTGACGAGTTGCGTATAATATTATGGGTAATAAGGCAAACACAATTAAAGCTAGTTTCCAATTAATAAATACCATTATCACTGCTGCAGCTAACATTTTGAGTAAATCAGCAACAATTACAAAAAAACCTTGACTGAAAATTTCGCCAATACGCTGCATATCGGCTACGGCGCGAGTAACTAAAACACCTAATGAAGAATCATCAAAATACTTCATTTTAAAACCCAACATTTTTTTGAATAAATTGATCCGAACATCTTTTATGACTGATTCGCCTAACCAATTTGCATAATAAGTAAACATCAATTGACAAATCACTTGACCAAATAGAACTCCAGTCATTGCGATAATTAAATTCAACAGTTTTTTGGCAGCGAGTTCAGTTAAAGCTTGATCTACAATCAATTTTAAAATAATGGGAGTAAGTACAGCAAAACCAGCCAAAAGTATGGCAACTATAGCTACCCCATAAAAAGTAACCCTATAAGGTTTGGTATGCGCCATTAATCGCTTAAAAAGCGAAAAATCAAAAGCATTTCCTGATGATTGATTATCCATTCTTTGCAGTACTATTATGGGCATACACCACCTTCATCAAATATAACCCTTTTGCCGGCGCTGAAGGTCCTGCTTTGGTTCTGTCTTTACTTTCTAGTATAGTTTTCACATCTGCCATTGTAATTTTACCAGTACCCACTTCTAGTAAGGTGCCAACAATGGCACGTACCATATTTCTGAGAAATCTATTCGCTGTAATGGTAAATACCAAACGATCTTCATGAATTTTCCAATTTGCCTCTTTAACATTACATAAATGGGTATGCACATCAGTATTCGATTTTGAAAAACATTCAAAATCTTCATATTCCAAGAGCAATTCAGCCGCCTGATTCATGGCTGATATATTCAAAGGTTTTTTGATATAATGTGCACTTTCTTTATAAAAAGGATTTTTTTCTTGGGATATCACATATTCATACGTTCGTTCTATAGCATCAAAACGAGCATGAGCATCATCAGCAACCTGAAATACTTTTTGAACCGCGATATCATCAGGAAGCATTGCGTTTAAACGAAAAACCAAATCAGCCAAATCAGTGATTTTCTCGGCTTCAAAATGAGCGAACATTTGCTTCGCATGCACGCCAGTGTCTGTTCTACCCGCACCCATTAAAGAAATATTGTTTTTTAAAAGCGTTGTAAATGCCTTTTCTAAAAGCTCTTGTACGGTAATAGCATTGGGCTGATTTTGCCAACCATGATAGGCCTTACCGAAGTATGAAAATTGAACAAAATATTTCAAAGGTTTCTTTAGCTTTGTGCAAATTCAAAGATACAAAGTTGCTTTGATTAAAAAGTTTTATGAAAAAGATATTGTTGCTTTCTGATACGCATTCTCATATTGATAGCAGTATTCTAAAATATGCCCGTCAAGCCGATGAGATTTGGCATGCTGGTGATATTGGCAGTCTGAAAGTAAGCGATACCTTATCAACAATAAAACCGCTTCGTGCAGTATATGGTAATATTGATGACCATATCATTCAAAAAGAGTTTCCAGAGCATAATAGATTCATGTGCGAAGGTGTTGATGTGTTCATGACTCATATAGGTGGTTATCCTCCAAAATACAATGTAAGAACACGTAATATCATCAAAAAGAATCCTCCAAAACTTTTTATTTGCGGACACTCACATATTCTTAAAGTTATGTGGGATAAACCATTGGGCGTATTACATATGAACCCCGGTGCCTGCGGTAAGCATGGCTTTCATAAAGTGCGTACCATGTTGCGATTTACTATAGATGGTTCAGAAATAAAGGACTTAGAAATTATTGAATTAGAAAAACGCGTTTAATTTTTCAACCCCTGTTAGGAAAATGTAAAAAAGCGTCTAAATAAACTCAACAATAATTAACTAAGAAATGAAAAAACTCAATTTAAGTCTGCTCGCCATTTTCGGATTCGCTTTATTAACAGTTTCATGTGGTGAAAAAGCAAAAAAAGACACCATGAAAAAGGTTGCCGAAGAAATGATACCAAAAGCACTCAATTATGATGCAAATGATCCTGCAAGTGTTTTAGCATCTGTTGAATTTGCCCAAGGTGGTTGGGGCGATTTATGGAATAAAAAAGATGTTCAATATACCTATGATTACCGCTACCCTGATGGTAAAGCAGATGTTTCTACCGAACGCTATATTTTTGCAAATGAAGCTTCTTTCGGCAGTTATACCCAGCATGATATAAATGCCATACCAGGTACAAAGGGTACCATAACACAATATTTTGATGGCAAAAATGCCATGGTAATGGCAGATGGTAAAAGCATAGAAGACCCGGCTGCTATTGGTGGAACTAATTTTTTAAGACAAGCAAATTACTTTTGGTTTGTAATGCCCTATAAATTAAATGATAAAGGCACCATCTTAA
>CAZKQM010000094.1:0-9497 GCA_964554895.1 uncultured Maribacter sp.
CAATACACAATACAAAGATGAGTAAAAACATGGGCTTAATTGATAAGGTGATAAGAATTGCAGCGGCAATTGCAATTGCAATTTTATATTTTACAAATGTTATAAATGGGTTAACTGCAATTATTTTGGGCGTTGTAGCCTTGATATTCGTGGTTACTAGTTTCATGAGTTTTTGTCCACTTTACTTTCCTTTCAAGATTTCTACAAGAAAAGAGTAGTAAAAATGAAATTTTTAAAATCAATATTCAAATTGACTTCAAGAAAGGATACCTTGAAAGAAATTTTGAAAGAATCAACCATTGTAATTGATGTTCGAACAAAGTCTGAATTTGAAAAAGGCCATTTTAAAGGTTCAAAAAACATTCCGTTACAAGAATTTGAAAATAGACTAGAAGAAATACTCTTATTAAAAGAACCAATTATAATATGTTGCCGCAGCGGGGCAAGAAGCGAGAAAGCACTTTCAGTATTAAAAGGTAAACAAAAGGCTTGTTATAATGGCGGTAGTTGGAGAAATCTTCAAGCGCTATCTAATCATTAAAATACAAAAGTCATAATGGTTTTAATCCTTTCAAAAGCAAAGCATACTACCTATTTGATGCTTTGCTTTGCGGCGGCCAAAATATCGTATGTTCTATTTTCAACTAAAGCTAAAAGTTGAATTTCATCTCCATTTTCCACAATTTCAGGAATTGCAATGGTACCTGTTCCGTTATGTTCTTTCAAATCTATAGTCCTTTCAGCAACCACAATATTACTATTCTTTAAAGTTCTATTTCTATTTTCGCCGCGTTTAACGGCAGTAATTCGCTCATCTAAAACCAGAACAATCCTAAGATCTTTTTGATTAATATTACCTAGAATTTCATAATCAAATGAAACCAAATCGTTTTTTTTACTCACATTTTTCAGAGCTATATGATTTGAGGTTTTTTCCTGAGCGTATTTCGCAATGCCATGGTATACATTAGCGCTATTTGACCCTACAAAATGGTCATCTCCATTAATAACCAGTTGGGGCGTATAGTTGCTTCTATTTTTAAATTTTATGTTATACTGACGTTGTTTTTCAGTAAATTTTGAATTACTGAAAGGGTCTTTCCATCCAATGTAATTCCAGTAATCAACATGGTAAGAGAGGGCATAAACCTCTTTAGAATATTCATTTTTAACCTTGTTTAAAAGCACATCGGCTGGCGGACAACTTGAACAGCCTTGTGAAGTATATAATTCAAGAACCACAATAGGATCGTACTTATTTTCTGTATCTTCTGATGTATCAACTTCAGTTAATTCAAGTGTTTCAGTTGTTATAATATCCTCATTGTTATTTGTCTTTATAACTAAGCCAAAAGAGAATAAAATTAAACTAACAAAAACAATTAGGGCAACACTAACTTTTTTATCCATGATAATAGTAAATTTGATTTCACTTTAGCTTTTAGTAGTTATTTATGAAACACCTTACATTTTTTTTACCTCTTTTTATTTTATTTATTTTCAAGGTAAATGCACAAGAAATCGCCATTTTAAAATATCAAGGCGGTGGCGATTGGTATGCAAACCCTACTGCCTTGCCTAATTTAATCAAATTTTGCAATGACAATATTAACACTCAAATTGAGGCTAAACCAACTACCATTGAAGTAGGCAATACTGCAATATTTCAATTTGCATTTTTACATATGACAGGGCATGGCAATCTCGTTTTTTCAGATGAAGAGGCGCAAAACCTTCGTACCTACCTATTATCAGGTGGTTTTTTACACATTGATGATAATTACGGTATGGAACCCTATTTGAGAAAGGAACTCGTGAAAGTTTTTCCCGAAAAAGAACTTGAAGAAATTGGATTAAATCATCCGCTTTTTAATCAAGAATTTAAATTTCCTAAAGGATTACCAAAAATTCATGAACATGATAGCAAAAGACCACAAGCCTTGGCTATAGTGCATGAAAATAGAGTGGTTTTATTATTCACATTTGAATCAGATTTAGGTGATGGTTGGGAAGATCCAGCAGTGCACAATGACCCTCAAGAAGTAAGATTAAAAGCATTGCAAATGGGTGCAAATATTATATCTTATGTTTTCAAAAATTAAAAAATGAAAAGCAAAGAAATTTCTAATGGAATTTTAAGAGCTGTAGCCATATTGGCTAGCATACTGATACTTTGTTATTTCTTATATCGCATAAAATCAGTACTTACGTACATTACTATTGCCGCAGTTATTTCGTTGATTGGCAGACCTATTGTTCTCTTTTTGCGAAGAAAACTTAAATTCAATAACACCATCGCCGTAATTGTGACCATGGCACTAATGATAGGGGTAATTAGTGGTATTGTTGCCCTATTCATTCCGCTCATAGTACAACAGGGGCAAAATTTATCTCTTTTAAATATTGATGCCTTTCAAACAAATATTGAAAATCTCTACCGTCAGGCTACAGATTACTTTGGATTAAATTCTACGGATATTGAAAATAGCATTAAAGAATCAAAAATTTTCTCGAAACTAAATTTTGGATTTATACCTAACTTTTTAAATTCATTCATTAGTGTTTTAGGAAGCTTAAGCATTGGCTTGTTTTCGGTTCTTTTTATTGCCTTTTTCTTTTTAAAAGACAGTAAATTATTTGAAGACGGAATCATGGTTTTAACTCCAAATAACAAAGAAACCAGACTCAAAAAATCAATAACTACAATTAAAGATTTATTGTCAAGATATTTTGTTGGTCTTCTTTTTCAGATACTCATTTTGTTCATTATATATGCGATTATTTTGGTTGTTTTTGGTATTGAAAATGCCATTGTAATTGCCTTTTTATGTGCCCTTTTAAATTTAATTCCTTACGTGGGTCCATTGATAGGTGGAGTGCTTATGATAATGCTATCAATGACCAGCAATTTAGGGGCTGATTTTAGTACGGTAATTTTACCTAAAACGGCCTATATTTTGATCGGTTTTATAGTAGGTCAGCTGGTCGATAATTTTGTTTCTCAACCTCAAATATTCTCCAAAAGTGTGAAGTCACATCCCTTAGAAATCTTCTTAGTAATTATCATAGGTGGACTCCTTTTTGGCGTAACCGGAATGATCATTGCTATACCGGGTTATACCGCAATTAAAGTGATTTTAAAAGAATTTTTAGCCGAAAATAAAATAGTTAAATCATTGACTAAAGATATATAGTTTTACTTTGAATAAAAGAATTT
Source organism: uncultured Maribacter sp. (assembly GCA_964554895.1). Taxonomy (GTDB): domain Bacteria; phylum Bacteroidota; class Bacteroidia; order Flavobacteriales; family Flavobacteriaceae; genus Maribacter_C. Next base: position 3,218 of record CAZKQM010000094.1, read on the forward strand.
TAAATACTGGTGTACAATCTTTTATAACTAAAAATTTAAATACTGACATCATGTCAGTTTTATTAAAAAAATCAACTTTTAAAGATATTTCGTCAAAAGAACTGGTTCAGCAAATTGAAGCTAAGAAAAAGTGTCAAAAAAAACTTCCTTTATGGTTTAATACACCAAAAATTTACTATCCAAAAAAACTAAATATAGAACAAACATCATCTGCTCTAACAGCTAAATACAAATCTTCTTTAATCAAAGGAAAATCGATTGCCGATCTAACTGGAGGATTTGGTGTTGATAGTTATTTCTTTAGTAAGAAATTTGAACATGTTTTTCATTGTGAAATTGACTCAAATTTAAGTGCCATTTCTAAACATAATTTTGACATTTTACATGCAAAAAATGTAACGTCAATTTGTGAAGATGGTATGGCTTTTTTAAAAAACTTTGATTCAACATTTGATTGGTTGTATCTTGACCCCTCTCGCCGCAACAGCAGCAAAGGAAAAGTTTTTCATTTATCTGATTGTACACCTGATGTCACGCAACATTTAGAGCTACTCTTTTCGAAGTCAAAAAGAATTCTTTTAAAAAGTGCTCCGCTTCTTGACATTTCTTCAGGTATCACTTCTTTAAAACATGTCAAAGAAATTCATATCATCTCAATTAAAAATGAAGTTAAAGAGGTATTATGGCTTCTTGAAAAGAATTTTTCTGAATCTATAAAAATAAAAACTATAAATATTAATTCAGATAGTTCTCAAAAATTCAATTTTGAATGGGGCGATGAAAAAAAAGCTGTAGTAAAAATAGAAAAACCTCAAAATTATCTTTACGAACCCAATTCAACCATATTAAAATCTGGGGCATTCAAATTAGTAAGCCAAAAGTATGCTGTTGGTAAATTACATCAGCACACTCATTTATACACTTCTAAAGAAAAGATTGATTTTCCTGGTCGTATTTTTAAGATTGAATCTGTTTCAGGCTATTCGAAAAAGGAATTAAAAAAATATAAAGGAACCAAAGCGAATATTACTGCTAAAAACTTTCCGCTAAGCGTTGCTAAAATTAGAAACCAATTCAATATTAATGACGGTGGTGATCTTTATTTATTTTTTACCAAGTTAGAAGATGAGTCTTTGGCACTTATTCAAGGCTCGAAAATGCAGTAAAAAGTTATCTAAATTATTTAGGGGTGCCAATTCAACAATGATATGACAGTGATATTATTTAACAATTAGAAAAAAAAATGTTTTGTTTTGTTAAATTTTGTGAAGGCATTTTTTTTTAATACCATGACCGTAACCGTATGTATTTGAGAGGATTAAATAAGACTTTACATTTATTTAATTCGCAAAAAGTAGTATTCAAAAATGAAAAAAATTGAAAAAAGTATGATACTTTTTCACATAATTTTAGTATCATTACTACTTCGTTTGGTTTCATTTGACGTTTTAACTCAACCGTTTTCGTAAATCAAATCGATTTAAAATAATTTAACTAACAAACAAATTTTTATGATTATGAATCAAAATCTAGATTACAAATCATCGAGACCGAAAAGAGGTAGTATTTCTTTTCGACTTAGTCTTCTTTCGATGATTTTTTGCTTAGGTACGACGATTTCCTTTGCAAATTCAGAAACAATTGCAGCCGACTTTGAATTTTCAAGTATGGTTCAATCTTCTGTGTCAGGTACCGTTACTGACGCTGATGGACAGCCCTTACCTGGAGCAAACGTTCTAGTTAAAGGCACAACAAACGGTACACAAACTGATTTTGATGGTAACTATACCATTGATGCAGATAGCAATGCTACTTTAGTATTCAGTTACTTGGGTTACTCAACAATAGAAATTGCAGTTAAAGGCAATTCTACTGTTAACGCTCAAATGTCTGAAGATGCGAGCCAACTAGAAGAGGTTGTAGTTTTGGGTTATGCCACACAAACAAGAGGAGATTTGACGGGGTCTGTTGCTTCCGTTGACCTTAGTGAGGCTACTAAGCAACCTGTAGTGAATATCGCTGAAGCTCTTGAAGGTCGAGTTACTGGTGTGAGCATAACAAATAATGGTTCGCCTGGTGCAGCACCAATTGTTCGTATTCGTGGTTTTGGTACGCAAAACAATAACAACCCACTTTACATAATTGATGGGTTACAAACACAAGATCCAAATATTCTTAATGCGATTAACCCAAATGACATTGCTCAAATGAATGTCTTGAAAGATGGTGCTGCTGCAATATACGGAGCTCGTGCATCTAACGGGGTTATCATTATTACTACTAAAAATGGTAGTTACAACCAAGATAAAGCAACCATTAATGTAGATTTTTATTCTGGTATTAGTCAAGCTACTAATCTACCTGACATTTTAAATCCTCAACAATTAGGTAATGTTCTTTTTGAAGGGTTAACTAATGACAATATTCGTACAGGTCAAGCTGGAACTCCAGTTATTCATCCTCAGTTTTTTCCAGGTGGAATAACTGATGCAAGCGGTGTTGTAGTACCAACTTCAATTATAGGTGCTGCTATTCAAGGGAGTAATGCTCCTATAACAGCTAATGTAGCCCCGGGTGGAACGAACTATCTTGACGAAATTTTTCAAGTAGCACAAACTCAAAACTTTTCAGCTACCTTATCAAATGGTAATGAATTTTCAAAATATGCTTTATCATTAGGTTTCTTAAACAGAGAAGGTATTCAATTGACTACTGAATTTAAAAGAGGTCAAATTCGTTTAAACTCTGAATTCAAGGTAACACCATGGTTAACCGTAGGTAATCATACGAATGCATCTTTCAACTTTAATAGAGGTGGAAATGTGGTTCAACTTGCGCAACGTATTAGTCCTTTAGTACCAGTTCGTGATACAGAAGGCCGATTTGCAGGTACGTATAATAATTCACTTGGACTTTCAAACGCAACTAACCCTGTTGCTGACTTGTTACGAGGAGGAGATAATTTCTTTAAACAAACTCGTTTATTAGGTGATATTTACGCCAATGTGAAGTTGGCTGATGGTTTAAACTTTAAGACTATTTTTGGTGGTGATATCAGCATTTTCAATACAAGAAACTTTTTAGCTTTAAACCCTGAGGCCGCTGAACCAAGAGGAACAAATACCTTAAGCGAGCAAAATCAGCAAACATATAGCTGGACTTGGACAAATACTTTGAACTATACCAAAACTTTTGACAAGCATAATATTAATGCCATTGTGGGTTATGAAGCTGTTCAAAATACTGGTAAAGGTCTTGGATTATCAGCCACTGGTTTCCTTTTTGAAACCCCTGACTTCTACTTATTAAGTAATGCTTCTAATACACCTGTTGTTAATCCAGGACAGACTTTTGATTTTGAAAATGCCTTGGCCTCAGTATTTGGTTCTGTAAACTACTCGTATGATGGTAAATACTTATTTACGGGCACACTACGTAGAGACCGTTCTTCAAGATTTGCAGGCGATAGACAAAGTGATGTTTTTCCATCGGCTAGTTTAGGATGGGTAATTAGTAAAGAAAACTTTTTTCCTCAAGATGCTGTAGTTAATAACTTGAAATTTAAAGTTTCTTATGGTGAACTTGGTAACCAAGAGATACCTGCAGGTATCGGTGATCCGACCGTAAATACAACTGCATTGAACAATGGTTTAGCTGATTATGTATTTAACGGTTCAGGAGCTGCAGCTACCGGAGCATTTTTATCTCAGTTGGGTAACAATGATTTAGGTTGGGAAACAAGTCAAAGTTTCAATGTTGGAGCAGATTTTGGCCTTTTAAATAATGCATTAACTATTGGTATTGAATACTTCAACATTACCACAGAAGATCTTATTGTTAGTGATTTAACCGTAAACTCAGTTACTGGTGTTGATGGTGGTGCTCCTGTTACCAACTTTGGATCTATTCGAAATACAGGTGTTGATTTTAGTATTGGTTACAATGGCCAAACTAAAGGAGAATTCAGTTACGGGGTGTTTGCCAATATTTCTACCTACAATAATGAAGTAACATCATTAGCTAGTGACAATATCTCTGGTGCGTCATTTAGAAATGGCCCTGTTAACAGAACTGAAGTGGGGCAGCCTCTTGCTTCATTTTTTGGGCGCGTTGCTGATGGCATCTACAGAAGTGAAGCTGAAGTAGCTGCTGGTCCCGATCAAGGTTTTGGATCACCAATTGAAGGTGTAGGTAGAATTCGTTATGAAGACTTAAATGGTGATGGCGTAATCAATGATGATGACCGAACATTTATTGGATCTCCGCATCCAGATTTTACACTAGGTCTGAACTTAAATCTTGGGTATAAAAACTGGGATTTCACAGCCTTCTTTGCGGGAACCATCGGAAATGACATTTATAATAATGATCGTATTTTTACTGATTTCGCAACATTCCCTAATGGAAACAGAAATGCAAGAGTTTTAGATGCATTTAACCCTGTAACTAATCCTAATGGTAATGCACCAGCATTAAGTAATACTGTACTAAATGCTGAAACAAATGCGAATTCCTTCTTAGTTGAAGATGGGTCTTTTGTTCGTCTTAAAAACGTAGTATTAGGGTATTCATTTCCAAGTTCAATTACTGATAAATGGAACATAGATGGTTTACGTTTGTATGCAAATGCTAGTAATTTGTTTACCTTTACGGGCTATGGTGGTATTGATCCAGAAATACAGCCAACGAATGGTAGTGGAAATGCGTTAACTCTTGGGGTTGACAGTAATACTTTCCCATTATCACAAATAATAACTTTTGGTGCTAATATTAAATTGTAAAAAAATGAAAAAGAAATTAATTTACATGATTTTCGCTGCTCTTCTCATAACGGCCTGCGGCGATGAATTTATTGAAACTCCAAATGTAGGTGCATTAAGTGATGATACACTTGGTAATCCTCTAGGAGTTGACCTACTACTAACTGCTGCTTATTCAGCATTAGATGGTACTCGTGCAAATTTAAATGGTACGGGCTTTGGATCAAGTGGAGATAACTGGTGGTTAGATGTAATCGCTGATGACGCTCACAAAGGAAGTAATGATGCTGATCAGGTTGAATTATTTCAGATTGAGACCAATGACTTTCAAACCTCTAATCCGTATTTTGCTGCTCGATTCAGTGCCATTTACGGTGGTGTAAATAGAACCAATGCTGTGCTGTCACTTATCAGCACGATTGATTTAGGTTCATTGACATCTGCAGAGGCTGATGCCATTACAGCACAAGAAGGTGAAGCTCGTTTTTTAAGAGCCCACTATAATTTTGAGTTAACAAGAATGTATGGTAATGTTGCTTTCATTAGTGTTGAGAACTTTATAAACTCTGAGTTTAATCAGCCAAATGCTGGGCCATTATGGGATCAAATAGAAGCTGATTTTGCTATCGCTATTGCTAACTTACCGGCTTCAAGAGCAGATCAGCCAGATGCTGGTCGCCCAACAGCAATGGTGGCAAGAGCATACTTAGGTAAAGTTCACATGTTTCAACAAGATTATGCTGCTGCATTAACTGAATTTAATGCAGTTATTAATAGCGGTGAATTTGCTCTAGCACCTGAGTATTTAGATAACTTTACAGCTGCAGGTGAGAATGGTCCTGAATCTGTATTTGCAATTCAGTTTGCTGCAGATGGTGGTTTCTCATTAAATGGAAATCAAGGTAGTACGTTAAACTTCCCTGGTGGTGGTCCTTTTGGTTCATGTTGTGGTTTTTACCAACCTACTGTTGACTTAGCGAATGCATTTATAGTTGATGGCACTACTGGTTTACCAAATAACCTAGATGGTAGTCTCGATTTCCCAAGTGATCAAGGCATTGCATCTGACGCAGCATTTACGCCTGACACCACTACTCCTGTAGATCCAAGATTAGACTATACTGTGGGTAGAAGAGGTATAGACTACAATGGTTTTGGAGAGCATGTTGGAGCCCTATGGATTAGAGCTGCTGCTGATGCTGATATTTCTGGACCATATTTAGGTAAAAAGAATGTATACCAAGCTTCTGAAATTGGTGAGAATCAAGGTACAGGTGTATGGGGCCAACAGCATTCTGGTGTCAATTACAACATCATTCGTTATGCTGATGTTTTATTAATGGCCGCTGAGGCTTCTGTTGAAACTGGAGATTTAACAACGGCTTTGACCTACGTAAATCAGGTTAGAGATAGAGCTGCAAATTCTTCGCAAGTTCAAGCTATTGATGGAAGCGGACCAGCTGCTAATTATATGGTAGGTTTATATCCTTCTTTTCCAGATGCTGATTTTGCTAGAGATG
>CAZKQM010000095.1:0-9483 GCA_964554895.1 uncultured Maribacter sp.
ATTCTCTTTATTGTCTTCTCCATCTTTTGTATTTGTAATTCTTTTGGACAACAAAAACACAGGGATAGCCTCGCTCAGCTAATTATAGCACAAGAAGCAAACTTAACCTCTGATTTAAGGGACTCGGTTTACGCAAATTCCTTAAACGCATTTGCTCAAAAGTTACGATTTCATAAACCTGATAGTCTATATATCATGGCTGATAAGTCATTAAATTACAGCAAAAAAATCGGATACAACAAAGGTCATATTATGGCATTAAGTTTCATCGGAATTTATCATTCAGACCAAGGAAATAATGATGAGGCAATAAAATATTTTATTGATGCTTCAAATTTAGCTAAGAAAGAAAATGAGGTTAAGATTGGCCTTAACATTCAAAACAAACTGGCAAATCAATATACTTTTCAGCGTGATTATGCAAAAGCATTAAAAGCGTATTTGGAAGCAATAGAAATTGCTACCTCTTTAAACGAAATAAGAACATTATCAATTCTTAATGAGAATATTGCGCTTTTGTATGGCGAACAAAAGGATTTCCAAGAATCATTAAAATATTTTAAACGAGCCAAGGGTTTTAATGAAAAAATAAATGACGAAGTATTTACGGCAACTACCTCAAGTAATATTGCAGAAGCCTATGCTAAAACTGCAAACTTTGAAACCGCTATGCTTGAACTGGACAAATGTACTCCCATATTTGAAAAAAACGAGATAATGGATTGGCTCGCTTTTGCGTATCAAGTCAAGGGCTATATTTATTTCAAACAAAAAAAGTATAAGACAGCCTTAATTTGGTATAATAAGAGCTTATCCATTCATAAACAATTTATTGATGAAGATCGTGCTGAAATTAAAGTATTAACCGGAATTGCTGAGTCAAATTTAGGATTAGGAAAAGATACGATTGCTGAGCAGTATGCAATAGCTTCTATGGATATTGCATTGAAACTAAAGAGAGACTTTGGCATTCAAAAAAGTGCCGAAGTATTATATCAAATCTACAAAAAGAGAGAAAATCATGCTAAAGCCCTAGAATTTCACGAAATATATACCACTCAGTCTGATGCTATCGCTAAAAATGACAGCGAAAAAAATCTTTTGATGTTAAAAACAAAAATTGAACATGTAAATCAAAAGAAAAGTTTAATTGAGAAAAATGAAAAAGAATTGGCAAGACAAAGAAAATACGTCTATGTTTCAGTAGCTATTTTATGTATTCTCGCTATGGTTACGCTGTTGGTCATTAGGAGTCGAAAAATTCAAAAACGATTGAATATTGAATTAGAACTAAAGAAAAATAATCTTGAAAAAAGTGAATTTGAACTGAAGCAAATTAATGAAACCAAAGATAAATTGTTTTCAATTATAGGTCATGATTTGCGTGGGCCCATCGGGGCATTTCAAGGAATTCTACAAATGTTAAAAAAATCAGAGATTACCCAAAAAGAATTCATGCAGATTGTACCGAATTTATATGCAGATATTGAAAGCATATCATTCACCTTGAACAACTTACTTTCATGGGGTCAGAGTCAATTGAAAGGAAATACTACTAAACCATCGATAATTTCACTAGAACGAATAGTTCATGACAATTTCAATCTCTTATCCGAAATTGCAAGTAAAAAATCCATCAAATTGGTTAATAATTTGTGTGATAATTCGTTGGCTTGGTCTGACCCTGATCATATGGACATTATCATCAGAAATTTAATAAGCAATGCCTTAAAATTTACACCCCAAAATGGTTTGGTAACCGTGAATGCAGTTGCTAATGAAAAACATTGGGAAGTCTCCGTTAGTGATACTGGTGTTGGAATGGATTTAAAAACCCAGACCATGATATTTTCGAAAGATGCTACGGTAAGTACTTACGGCACAGCAAACGAGAAAGGTACTGGGCTAGGCCTTTCGATTTGTAAAGAAATGATTGAAAAAAATGGTGGAAGAATTTGGGTAGATAGTACGGTTCAAATAGGAACATCATTTTCTTTTACAGTGCCGATAGCTAACAATAATCTTAAAAAAGCTGTTTAAAATGAAATGAACCTATATGGGCTAACTTTTCGATTTACTACAAGAATTTTATACTTAAGTAAAAAGTAAATGAAACTTTGTAATATACATAATACCATGATCTTACATCTTATTTAAACCATTTCACAACATATATTATATGAACATAAAGCTATAAACTACATTTATATTTCAAACCTAACCAAGTTTGAATGTATTTGACCAATATCTATTCTTTGTGCTCAAAGAAATCTGCAGAAATCTTTTGTATTTTCATGCTGGCAGTATTCTTATGTCCAAATTTCTCCTTCGGACAACAGCGTTCACGAGATAGCCTAGTTAGCTTAATAAAAATCAATGCAAATCAGAATTTAACCAAAAACGATTCCGTTCAAATTGACCGTTTGAACCTACTTGGCCAGAATCTACGTTACTACAAACCAGATAGCTTACTAAAAATCGCTAAACTGGCGCTACATCAGAGTGAATCAATTAATTATACTACTGGTTACGTCAATGCCTTAGTTAATCTTGGAAACTATTATTCCGATAAAGGCAATCATATTGAAGCCGAAAAGAACTTCCAACAAGCCATAGAGCTCGCCACAGAGTTAAATAATAGTACCTTAATTCTTGATGCACATAATCAACTTGCAAATCAATATTCGTTCAACAGAGATTATGCTAAAGCACTCGAAAAGTACTTAACTGGAATCGAGTTAGCTGAAAAAGTTTCCAATATGGAAATGCTCGCTAAACTAAATGAAAACATTGCCATACTTTATGCCGATCAGAAAGATTATGACCAAGCCTTAGTTTACTTCAAAATTGCAAAAAAGTTAAATAATGGGATTGGTGATGAGATTTCAATAGCGTGTACCAATAGTAATATTGCTGAAACCTACGCTGACATGGGTAACTTAGAGCATGCGATGTACAACATAACAGCAAGTATCGCTGTATTTGAAAAATATGAACTTATGGATTGGTTGGCCTTTGGTTATATGGTAAAAGGTAAAACCTATTTAAAACAAGGAAAATACAAATGGGCGTTATTCTGGTACAATCAAAGTCAATCTTTATATGCTAAAAATGTAGAAGACGAAAGAAGCGAAATACACCTTTTAAATGGAATTGCAGAGGCAAATATGCAACTCAAAAAAGACAGCATCTCAGAAAAATATGCTTTAACCGCTTTGGAAATCTCTTCTAAACTTAAGGAAAATAACGGCGTTCAAAAGAGTGCTGAAATTCTTTACAAAGTCAATAAGCACAGAGAAGATTTTGTAAATGCATTAAATTATCATGAGCTTTTTCAAAAACTATCAGACACTATTGCCAAGAATGGTAGCGAGAAGAACCTGCTTATGCTAAAAACTAAAATCAAACATGAGCAACAAAAGAAAAGCCTAATAGCTGCAAATGAAAAGGCACTAGCAAAACAAAAAAACTACATTTATATTACTTTGGCCATATTGCTAATTCTTGTAGTCATCACTTTGTTGGTTACTAGAAGTGAAAAAATGCAAAAGCGACTTAATAAGGAATTGCATGCAAAAAAAGCGGATCTAGAAAATACGGAGATTGAGCTACGCGCTATTAATGAGACAAAAGATAAAATGTTTTCTATTATTGGTCATGACTTACGTGGTCCTATTGGTGCGTTTCAAGGTTTACTACAACTCCTAAAAAATGGGGAAATTAACAAAACTGAATTCTTGCAATTTGTTCCTAAATTAAGAACAGATATTGACAATATTTCATTTACCCTCAATAATTTACTTTCATGGGGTCAAACACAAATGAATGGAACTATTACTCAGCCATCAGTAGTTTCATTAGAACATTTAGTGAAAGACAACATCAATCTATTGTCGGAAATAGCAGACAATAAATCAATTAAAATGATAAGTCAGCTTGCCGAAAACACCTTAGCCTGGACCGACGCAGATCAAATAGACATTGTTATTCGGAATTTGATGAGTAATGCCTTGAAATTTACCCCAAAAAATGGGATGGTGACAATACATGCGCAAGAAAAGCAAAACCATTGGGAGGTCTCAGTACGAGATACGGGCATCGGTATTGACCAAGAAACCCGAGAGAAGATATTCTCAGACAATTCAAACATAACTACCTATGGTACCGAAAATGAGAAAGGCACCGGACTAGGATTATCACTTTGCAAAGAAATGGTAGAAAACAACAATGGTTCCATTTGGGTCGAAAGTGTTCTTAGAAAAGGTACCTGTTTCTATTTTACAGTACCAAAAGCAAAGAAAAAATTAAAAAAGGCTAGTTAAACTTTCTTTATACTTCGTAGGTCTTTTTTTTTGATTGTAATTGATATTAGCTGCTGTAATTCAATTACATAGATTACCATCCTAATTTTTATATTAAAAGGAGTATTATTACTACCTTTAAGTTATCGGTGTGTAAAATTTCTCATAAATACAAATATTCTTCTTGTCAGGCCCTTTATATATTTACTTTAATAGGCTTCCATTTTCTTATTGCTGATTTCGCGCACTCACAAGAAATGAAAATTAGTGATAATACAACTAAAAATAGCCAATACTTAAAAAGTGACAAACTTACGTACGGTGAAACCGTTAGTAAAATTGATAATCAATATCGTTTGATTAAAAAAATTGTACGCCATTATCCAGACAGTGCATTAAGTATTGGTAAAAAAATTAAAAATTTAAGTACAAAAATCAGTTATGCAAAAGGCATTCTTAAATCGAATGAAATAATTGCAAGAGCAAATGTATTAGGAGGCTCCTATGAAAAAGGAATTGAAATAGCGCTGCAGAACTTAGAAAGTGCAAAAAAAATAAAGGATGACAATCTATATCTTAATTTTATTAATATTCTAGGACAAGCCTACCATTTCAAAAAAGAAATTCATAATGTATACCGATATAATCAAAAAGGATTGGCTCATGCGAAAGAAACCAATTGCCAAAATAAAGTCAATTTGTTTTTAGCCAACGCAGGCCTATTAATGTTTTCAATAGAGGAGTATGATAAATGTCAAGAGTATTTAGATGCGTGTCTTAAGAATTTAAAAGCATACCCTGACTCGGTTCGGCTAACACAGGTTATGAATACACTCGGTGATTTACATTACAGAAAAGGTAATTATGTTGAATCAAAAAAATATTTTTCAAAATCAATTGAACTGGCCAAGAAGATAAATTCTATCACCACTCATTCTTTGGCCCATATCAAATTAGGTTATATTACTCTGGAAGAAGAAAAAGTTGATGAAGCTCGTGAACACTTCAATGATTCTAAAAAAATATTAGCAGATTCAAAAGATTTAGAAAGAGTTATTGAAACAAACTTAGGACTTGCCCATTTAGAATTTAATTTGAAAAACTACGAAATTTCCAAATCCATAGCTATCGATGCCTTAATAAATTCAAAAAAATCTAATCTATATTCAGGAATTGCAGATGCGAGTAAACTGCTACATGACATATTTTCAATTCAAAATAACTATGAAGAAGGTTATGCGTATTTGAAGACACATGCTCAAATCAAAGATTCACTTAATTTAATTATAAACAATAACAAGGTCAGGACAATGCTTGTTGAACAAGACATGCAAAAAGATAAAGAACTTGTAGAGTTAAGAATGAATCAACAAATTGCAAATCAAAAACTCTACAATGCTTTGGCGATTGCAATATCAATTGTATTGGCATTAATCATTATTTTTCTGAGGGATATTTTAAGAAAGCGTAAGAAGCTTATCAAACAACTTAGTATTAAAACAAAGGAGCAAGAAAAAAGTAAAAATGAACTAGAAGAACTTCATCAAACTAAGGACAAATTATTTTCTATACTATCACATGATTTGAAAGGCCCCATAATTTCATTTAAAAATTTACTTGATTTGTATACTACTGGGGAGATTACACTTAAAGAGTTTACTGCCTTGATTCCAAAGGTTACCAAAGAATTGAATTATCTTCATTTTACCATGAAAAACATACTAACTTGGGCTAATAACCAATTTTCAGGTACATCAAAAACAACATCAAATATTGATTTAAGAAAACTTGTAAATATTAATTTTAATCTAATTAGAACAAGAGCGGATGAGAAATCAATATCGCTAATTAACCTGGTCGAGGAAAATGTATTTGTTTGGTCAGATTATGATCAAACTGACATTATCATTAGAAATTTAATTAGTAATGCATTAAAATTTACCAAAGCAAATGGATCTATAACTGTCAATGCAGATGAAATGGTTAATTGTTATACGATATCCGTTGAAGATACGGGCATAGGAATGAATTACGATACTCAAAAAAAATTATTTACCGAAAATTCTACAATTACAACCTATGGAACTGCAAATGAAAAAGGTACAGGTATAGGGCTTTCTATATGTAAGGAAATGGTAGAAAAAAATCATGGTGAAATTTGGGTGAGTAGCGAACTTAATGTGGGTACCTGCTTTAAATTTACCTTGCCAAAATCAAGAGAAATTTATTCAAAAGCGGCAGGTTAGATTAGGTCATCTAAGGTATTAACTGCAATGAAACGCTCAACGGTAAAGCCTTCGGCATGCTGAACCCCTATTATTCTTCCTAAATCTCGCGCTCTATATACGACACTATCAATAAAATTTTTTGAGCTAATAGGAGTTTCAGGTTCATTGCTTTTAGGATCAAAAAATTGAGAAGAATACGCCAATATGGCCTCCGTCTTTTTGTCGATAAATCCGCTTACATCGACTACAAAATCAGGTTTCAGGTTTCGCCATTGAATGTAATGATACACTTTCTTAGGTCTCCAAGAATCTTGTAAGCTATCATCACCTTCCAGTTGAGTTTGAATTTTTACTAAACCACTCAAAAAGCATGCATTACTAACCAATTCACTTCCTTTACCGTGGTCTATATGACGATCTTCAATCGCATTACAAAGTACTATCTCGGGGCGATACTTACGAATCATACGAATTACAGCGAGTTGATGCTCTTTATCGTTTTTAAAGAATCCATCAGCAAATCCTAAGTTTTCTCGAACTGAAAGTCCTAATATTTTAGCAGAAGCAGCAGCTTCGGCATCCCGTATTTCAGCTGACCCTCTTGTTCCAAGTTCACCTCTTGTTAAATCCACTACTCCAACTTTCTTTCCTCTGGAAACTTCCTTTGCTATGGTCGCCCCTGCCCCTAACTCAATATCATCTGGGTGGGCACCAAAAGCTAATATATCTAACTTCATAAATTTTTCTTTGGATGGTTTGTTGGTAATTATTTTTTAACCTAGTGTGTCGTAATTGTTTCTTTAGATTTTACTGCATTCAGTGCCTGCTCAATATCTTTGATTAGATCTTCAGGTTCTTCAATACCTACGGAAAAACGAATTAACCCGTCTTTAATACCTTGTTCAGCTCTAACTTCAGGAGTCATACCGGCATGAGAAGTTTCAGCAGGGGAGATAAGCGTACTTTCTACTCCAGCTAAACTCATTGATGATTTAATTAATTTCAACGCTTTGCGGAATTGCCTGGCATCATAGGTCTCCTTTAACTCAAAGGAAAGCATACCACCAAATCCATGCATTTGTGATTTCGCCAACTCATATTCCGGATGCGATGTTAAACCAGGATAATAAACAGCTGCAATAGCATTGTTGTTCTCAAGATATTCAGCCATATGCTGCGCATTCTTGTTTTGAGCCTTAACGCGTAAACCCATGGTTTTCATACTGCGCTCTAGTAACCACACTGTATAATCACTAAGGCTACCACCAAAATTCTTTGCCAATTGAAATATTCTTTCAATATTTTCTTCTGAAGAGGCAACCGCACCTGCACAGATATCTGAATGTCCGCCCATATACTTGGTTGCGCTATGGATAACAATATCAATTCCGAAATCAATTGGGTTTTGATTCACGGGACTGGCAAAGGTATTGTCAATCATTGATATAAGCTGATGCTTTTGGCATAACTTTGCTACAGCATCCAAATCTGTAATTGTCAACAAAGGATTTGAGGGTGTTTCGATATAGATTACCTTCGTGTTTTCTTGAATTTTTGATTCAAAATCTTCAGCTTTCCACCCTTCGGTAAAAGAATACGAAATCCCGTATTTTGCAAACTCCTCAGTAACTAAATTATAGGTTCCTCCATACAATGTCTGTTGCAATACAATATGATCTCCAGCAGAAAGAAAAGCCATCAATGCGGTACTTACGGCGGCCATTCCGCTACCAAAAATCAAAGCAGTTTGTGCATGCTCGAGTGCCGCAATTTTTTCACACAAACCTTCTTGATTTGGTGTATTGAAGTACCTAGGATAACGTTTTATAGCAACATCTTCAAAGGCATAAGAACTACTCATATACAAAGGAGAAATCGCCCCTTTGAATTGTTCGTCCTTTACTTCACCTGTATGCGTACAAATGGTGTTTAAACCTGTATTTTCTTTATTCATTGATTGAAGATTTTCAAAAATTTAAAGTTAGTAAAATAGAATTTAAAAGTGCGGTTCGCACTTTGACGCTCTTTTTAAACCTGGACCTTCTTCCAGTACCCTTTTTTAAACCATATGATAGAAATAATAGCTAAAAGGACTTCCGCAGCTGTTATGGCAATAAAAACTCCCATAGCTCCCATTTCAAAGGTAATTGCTGCCAAATACGCAAAGGGTAATTGAAACATCCAGAAAGCGACCAAATTAATTTTCGTTGGAGTACCTGTATCTCCTGCCCCATTGAATGCTTGTGTAACCACCATTCCATATGCATAGAAAATATACCCTATGGCAATGATTTGTAGACATAGTCCACCGTTTTCAATTACTACGGGATTATCATTAAACCACCCTACCAAATCATGGGCAAAAAAGAGATAAATAATTGAAACAATCCCCATAAAATAGGCATTGTACTTTCCTGTTTTCCAAACCGATGTTTCTGCGCGTTCTGGTTTCTTGGCTCCTAAATTCTGTCCCACCAAAGTTGCTGCGGCATTGCTCATTCCCCAAGAGGGCATTAAAGTAAAGAGCATGATTCGAATGGCAATCGTATAGCCAGCCAATACTTCACTACCAAACTCAGCCATCATGCGCATTAGAAATACCCAACTTGATGTTCCAATTAGAAATTGTGCAATCCCTCCTAATGAAACCTTGATAAGATTAAACATCACTTTTAAGCGAATGACGAAGTCTTTAAACTTAATTTGAATGCTACTCCATCCAAAGAACAAAATCGTGAGTTGGAAAAGAACAGCACTACCTCTACCTATATTTGTTGCGATAGCAGCACCCATTACGCCATATTCTGGAACAGGACCCCATCCGAAGATAAAAATTGGGTCTAATATAATATTAAGTCCATTCGAAAGTACCAATGTCCACATGGCAACCGAGGCATTTCCTGCACCACGAAAAATGGCATTGATAAGAAACAATAAGAGAATCGTAATATTGC
>CAZKQM010000096.1:0-9155 GCA_964554895.1 uncultured Maribacter sp.
CTTTAACCATGAGTAAAGCACCACCTTCTTCACCTGGTGGTGGACCTTCTTCTGAAGGTTGAAAAATAAATTTGACGGTACCTTTAATTTTATCTTTATTTTTTGATAAAACTTCAGCAACTCCCATAAGAATTGCTGTATGTGTATCATGACCACAGGCATGCATGACGCCAACTTTTTCACCCAAAAACTCTGAAGTAACTGTAGATTTGAATGGTAAATCATTTCTTTCGGTTACGGGCAAGGCATCAATGTCAGCGCGTAGGGCTACCACTTTTCCGGGTAGATCACCTTTTAATAGTCCAACAACGCCCGTATGAGCAACACCAGTCTGCACCTCTATGCCAAGTGATTTTAGGTGTTTTGCTATTTTTTCAGCCGTTTTGAATTCACGATTTCCTAATTCAGGATTTTGATGAATATCTCTACGCCATTCAATTACTTTTGATTCAATGGCTTCATAATCTTTTTCTAATCCTGACTGCGCAAATGCAATACTTCCGGTTAGCAAAAGAAACATTAGTTGTACTTTTTTCATAGTGCTACTCATATTTGTTATTTCCTTTTAAAAGGAAAATGAAATTAAAATTTTATAAATCTATAGTTATTATCTTGAAATTGAATCAACGCTGTCATGGCTGACAATGCAAGTTGAACACCATCAATCAAATCTTCTTTAGGAAAATCTCTTGAAACTGATGATTGTCCGCAGAAAACAATTTCGCCACCTGCAGCAATAATTGATTGAATTAAGGCTTCATTCGGGTTCGCAGTGCCGTATCTCTTTTCATATGCAGCACTTGTAATAATGTCTTTTGAAGCCTTATTATGCACTACTAAAGCCACTTTTAAATTTTCAGCCGGTACCCCTGCCTGAGCATGCATATTTAAAAACCGCGCAGCAGTTTCAATAGTTCTATTTAAATCGCTTTTATCATCAGAAGTATTCATGATGTCAAAAACAACCTTATATTCTTTATTGATATCAACTTTGAAATCAGCATTTTTAATGGCATGTACTTTACCAAAATCTGAAATAATAGGACCCGCTTTTTTTTCTTGGGATAAACCTTTAGTGATGACAAAAAATACAATAGAAATACAAAATAGTAGATGCAGTTTTTTCATTGTTATATTTTGATTTGTTAAATATATTCAAAATCACTAACACCATAGACTATTGTTCATAATTATTAATGATGTACTTTTCTGGTAATAGTAATTATAGCTAATTTACATGCTCTTAAAAATAACAAATTTGAGTAGCTTTTTAGAAGAATTAAACGATGCCCAAAAGGCTCCTGTATTGCATAAAGACGGCCCCCTGATGGTTATTGCTGGAGCTGGCTCAGGTAAAACACGTGTGCTAACCTACCGTATTGCGCATTTGATGGCGCAAGGGGTTGACGCTTTCAATATTCTTGCACTTACATTTACAAATAAGGCTGCTCGCGAAATGAAAAAAAGAATTGCCGAAATTGTGGGCTCTTCTGAAGCAAAGAATTTGTGGATGGGTACCTTTCATTCCGTTTTTGCGAAACTACTTCGATTTGATGGCAATAAATTAGGTTTTCCAAGCAATTTTACCATTTATGATACCCAAGACTCGCAGCGATTAATTGCTTCGATTATTAAGGAAATGGGACTTGATAAAGATGTATACAAATACAAACAAGTTCAAAATAGAATTTCTTCTTATAAGAACAGTTTAATAACCGTTAAGGCATATTTTCAAAATCCGGAGTTGATGGAAGCTGATGCTATGTCAAAAAGACCACGTATAGGCGATATTTATCAAAATTATGTGGACCGATGTTTTAAAGCTGGTGCTATGGATTTTGATGATTTATTACTGCGCACCAATGAGCTTTTGAATAGATACCCTGATGTTTTGGCAAAATATCAAGATAGATTTAGATATATTTTGGTTGATGAGTATCAAGATACCAATCATTCGCAATACCTTATTGTAAAGGCCTTATCTGATCGCTACCAGAATATATGCGTAGTGGGCGATGACGCACAAAGTATTTATTCTTTTCGGGGGGCAAACATCAGCAACATTTTAAATTTTCAAAAAGATTATGACAATGTTGGTATGTACCGTTTGGAACAAAATTATAGGTCGACCAAAAATATCGTAAACGCCGCAAATTCAATTATTGCCAAGAATAAAAATCAACTTGAGAAAATAGTCTGGACAGCCAATGATGAAGGGGCGGCAATTAAGATACATCGTAGCACTACTGATGCTGAAGAGGGGCGTTATGTAGCGGGCTCTATTTGGGAAAATCAAATGCAAAGCCAAATGAAAAACGGAGAGTTTGCGGTTTTGTACAGAACAAACTCGCAATCACGTTCTATTGAAGATGCATTACGAAAGCGTGATATTCCGTATCGAATTTACGGCGGACTCTCATTTTATCAGCGTAAAGAAATTAAAGATGTACTCGCTTATTTACGGTTGATTATAAATTCTAAAGATGAGGAAGCCTTAAAGCGTATCATTAATTTTCCGGCACGTGGAATTGGACAAACAACCGTTGACAAGTTAGTGGTTGCAGCGAATCATTACAATCGTTCTATTTTTGAAGTTGTTGAAAACATTAGTAAAATTGACCTCAAAATAAATTCTGGAACCAAGAATAAGCTCCACAATTTCATTACCATGATTAAGAGTTTTCAGATTTTGAGCGAAAGCGCTGATGCTTTTATTTTGGCTGAGCATGTGGCAAAGAAAACAGGAATTCTTCTAGAGTTTAAAAAGGATGGTACGCCAGAGGGAATTGCCAGAATGGAAAACATTGAGGAATTGCTCAATGGTATTCAAGATTTTGTGGAAGGGCAAAAAGAAATCGCCGATGCTACGGGAAACATTTCAGAATTTTTGGAAGATGTTGCTTTGGCCACCGATTTAGATAAAGATACAGGCGATGATGACCGAGTGGCATTAATGACTATACATTTGGCTAAGGGACTTGAATTTCCTCATGTTTATATTGTAGGAATGGAGGAAGATCTTTTTCCTTCTGCCATGAGTATGAACACTCGTAGTGAATTAGAAGAGGAGCGACGTTTATTTTACGTGGCCTTAACTCGTGCTGAAAAACAAGCGTATCTTACTTACACTCAAAATAGATATCGATGGGGTAAATTGATTGATGCTGAGCCAAGTCGATTTTTAGAAGAAATTGACGAACAATATGTCGAAAATCTAACTCCCATTGACAAGGCTTCGTATCGCTATAAACCATTAATTGACAATGATATTTTTGGCGAAGTTGATAAAAGTACCTTACGCCAAACCAAGCCTAAAAATGGTAAACCGCCATTAGTCAATAAACCTAATGAAATTCAGTTAAGAAAACTTCGCAAATTAAAGCCACAATTGTCAACACCAGTGGGTAACACCAATGTAATTGACCCAAATTTAGTTCAAGGCTCATTGGTAAATCACACCCGTTTTGGTCGTGGAAAAGTATTGAAAATTGAGGGAGTAGGTAATGATAAAAAGGCCGAAATTGAATTTGAAAAAGGCGCTATTAAAAAACTACTTTTAAGATTCGCTAAACTTGAAGTACTTTAATTTTTGGGCCTTGAAGGTCTCGCGATAGGCGCTTTTTCTTTAATACCTTCAACTTTCATATATTTTAATTTACCATCAGCATCTCTATAGGCTAAAATTGCTTCATCTTTTTTGAGTTCAAACTTCTTCTGCATCTTTAAGCCATCCTTGGAAGCGGCTTCATCAATTTCTTCTTTAGATGAATACCTCGCTAGAATAGTATTTAAATCATTTTTAGTTTCTACATCGCAAGCTAAAGATCGTCCTCTGAAATATAATTTTTCAAATTTAATATCATTGGAATCTTTCAAAACCTTAATTCTCAATTCAGAGGAAACACCAGTTTCTTCTCTACCACCCAATATCTCTTTAAAAGAACTTTGCTCTAGGGTAAACGGGATGTTTGCTGTTTCTAGTTTTTGAGAAGAACAATTTAATAATCCCAAGGCGAGTATTGATAATACTAGGTTTTTCATTGATTTGATATTGTGAATTAGAGGTATTTATTTAACTACTAACTTGAAATTCAAAAACTTCAGATTCTGATGTATTTCCGTGTGCATCGGTGCTGATTACCGTCCAGTAATAAATAGTTCCGGCACTTACCATAACATCCATATTGCTTTCAGTGGTTACACCTAGACTAGCTGTTGCTGCTGGGTCGGTTCCAAAAAACACTTCAAAAGAAGCAATGTCGCTGTCAATATCTGAGCCACTCCATTCAAGATTAACCATTCCGCCAGTATCTGTAAGATTTATACCTCTTGCCGGACTTATAACATCAGCAGGAAAAGGAGCATAATTAGTAATACCAGGACCTTGATTGAAAAATCTAAATGAAGTACTAGTGGCAGTAACATTGGTACCTTCAGCATTTGATACAACAAACCATTCATATGGCGTACCACGATCGATTGCGATATCAACTTCAGTATTTGTTGATCTAACAGTGAAATTTTGATTCGTATTCAAATTTCTTAAGGTAACCTCATAACTGTCTGTATTCATTGCAGCTCCCCATCTAAATGTTACTTGACTTCTCATTTCATTAATAATAACCCCTTGATTGCATTCTGTGTTGTTTTCAGGAAAAACCAAAGTGGTTGCTTCTGGGTCTGGCACCATGGCTACCGGTCCCGGATCATCAGTACCACCACCACCATCATCATCACTGCCTCCGCAAGACAAAGTAAACAAAGCAGAAAGTAAAAGTATCGTATTTAAAATTTTCATTTTCTTATAATTTTATAGGTTAATAAGGCACCTTCAGTTTTAATGTTTAGAATGTATATGCCATTTGCAAGGGCATCAACATTAAATTGAACGATACCGTTTTGTACTTCGTATGATTTTTTGAAAATTGAAGAAACTCCATTAGTGCCAAATAAATGTAATTCTACTTCTTCATCGCTAATCGAGCCCAATAAAATAGTGAGGTCGCCCCCTTCAACCGGATTTGGATAAATGAGTACGTCATCATTTAATAGAATAGTTTCTTTATACTCGCCTTGGCAAAATTGTTCAGTAGTAATGGAAAGTTTATTCTCGGTCAATTTGAGCGGCAGACTTATTTGGCTCTCTGTTGTTACAAAAACCTCATCGTTTAAGGTAATAAAGTAGGTGTTGCCCCCTGAAAGTTCTAAATCAATTTTACTATCAAGATCACTCACTTTAGATGAAACAGATAGTTCATCTGGTTCAGAAACTGTGAGATCAAAGCAATTTTCATATTCTGCATTTTCAGCAAGAGTGATACACACTTCATAAATGCCTGCTTGAAGATCTGAAAAAGAGATTTCATCAGTAAACGTATTTGACATATTAAAATTGTCTCCTGATAGGCTTACCGTATAATTGAAATCTTCAACGGCACTAATTGAAATTGAACCATCATTATTAGAAATACAGGTTTCACCAGTACTCAATACACTAAAATTGTCTGAGGGTAAAGAGAATATTTCACAACCAGTAGCGTCAATAACAGCATTTGCAGGCGTTGACGGGCAAGAATCTAAATTGTTTGGCACACCATCATTATCTATATCATCATCACAAACATCGCCAATACCGTCGCCGTCAAAATCTGCCTGATCGGCATTCGCTGTGAAAGGGCAATTGTCATCAATATCAAGAATGCCATCATTGTCATCATCAGGATCACAAACATCGCCTTCACCATCATTATCATTATTCGCCTGATCTTCATTGGCCGTTAATGGGCAGTTATCTTGATTATCAGGTATACCATCATTGTCATCATCGTCATCGTCAACAAAACCAGTTACTGTAAAATCGTCTATAATAACACCTTCTTCATTTACAAATGGGTCAGATTCAAACACCATTCTAAACAAAATATTAGTTTCATTGGTTAAATCAGTTTCACCTAGGTCTGCATTCAATTGAAAATCATAACTGTATAATTGCATTACTGCATCAGTACCTGTCCATTGACCACCTGGACAAACTTGGCAATCATCAGCTGCTCCAGAGGTAGCATTTGTTCTATCACTATTATACCAATTAGGTTGACTGTTGGGTGTACCTAAAAGATTCCAATCAGTTCCATTATTGGTAGAATATTCAACATAGGCAACATCAAAATTTATTTCGATATCGTAAGCCATATTGAATTCTAGTTTTGGGGCCAATACGTTTGATAAATCATAACACTTACTAAGTAGAATACCTTTGGTACCATCAGGATGATTACCATCTAAATTAGTACCGTATACTTGTGTGCCTGAAGTTACAGAATTTAATAAGGTCCCAGTTGGAACTCCTCGTTCCCAAACCACTTCAGAAGCACCAATTTCATTAAAGGCAATTAAGTCGAGATTAGAATCACTTTCAAAGGTAAATACATCGCCAACAGTTCCTGTTTCATTCAGAACAAAGAATGTTTTTAGAGTATTATTATCAGAATAGGTGTCTTCAGCGTTGGTAGCAGTCACTACGAGTTCTACGGGTATGTTATCTGATACAGAAAAGGATGGAAAAGGAATAGTAACCGTTTGATCGGGTCCTAAATTACCGGTCCAGTCAAAATTTTCTGGGGTACCATCATTCACTGTATAGGATACATTTATAGTGGTCACTGGATTGTTACCCACATTTTCAACGCTAATTTCAGGAATAACACCATTGCAGAAAACAGAATTGCTTTCAGGTAAAATACTGGCAATACGAATTTCATCTTCAACATCTTGCAGAGGAATAGGGGACTGCCAAACGCCTCTACCGTAGGTTGAAGCAGTAAGCAATCCGCCATCAAGAGAAATTTCTAAGTCACTTACTGGCGAAGTGGGTAAGCCAGTATCATAAACTTCCCATTCGGTTAAAGTATCATCAATTCGATATACGCCTAAGTTTGTACCAACATACACCGGATTATCAGAATGTCTACCTTGATGTGCAATTGCAAAAAATGCCTGATCTGTAGGTATGTTACCGGTAATATTTTCAATGTTTCCGGTATTACCGTTTATAGTTAACTTAAACACACCTCTTAAAGATTGTTGTCTTGAAAGATCAATACCCACTCTGTTCGAAGTTGTGACATATAAAATATTTCCATCTAAGCTATTCACAGCCACATCAGAAATGTCTGATTCAAAAGAGGTTAAAAAAGAAAATGTATTTCCGCGATCGGTACTTCGAAAAATAGTTTCATTTTCAATCATATACATTATATCGTCGTTGCTAGGGTCAATGACAATCTCATCAATATTAGCACCCCCTACGGCAGCTAATGCTTCCCAAACATTACCGTTAAGCCTATATAAACGGTCAAAACCTGAAAAAACCTCTCCAACACTATTCACTGCTAAGGGTGTAATCCAATTTCCCGAAACACCAGGATCACCAACAATACCCACAGCTTGACCTGAATTATTACTTATGAATAAGCGACCTCCAAATTGAAGAAAACCATATACAAAATTACTGTTGGTGGGATCAATTTCATAATCCATTCCATCCCCACCAGTATACACATTCCACATACCATTATTTCTAATAAATCCTGAATTATCTTGTAATCCACCTGCCATTTTACTAGGATCACTTTTCGCCACTGAAATTCTGTAGAATTGACTGATGGCAATACCTGCGGTATAATCTGTAAAGGTAGCACCTCTATCATCAGACATATAAATACCCCCATCGCTGCCACAAAAAAGACTACCGTTAAAAAACTTTAGCGTATGAATATCAGCATGTGAATACGATGGTGTTTGATTAAACCATTGATTTAATTGTGTGAAAGTGTCGCCACCGTCAGATGATCTCCAAATATTTAAAACTCCAATATAAACCTCATCTTCATCTGCAGGATTTACCTCTATAGCTAAATCAAACCATGCTTGACTTGATTCAAAAATATCTTCATTATTGGCAGTCTCAGTAAAGCTTACCCCACTATCGGTTGATTTATACAAACCTTGATAAGAAAAATTATTTGTATTTGCACTGACTACATATACCAGTTCAGGATTCGCCGCCGAAACACCTATGGCAAGTCTTCCAGAACTTGTTGGAAGACCGCTTGTAGTTTGCGTAAAATTTGAACCACCATCAGTACTTACAAAAAATTGAAGATTGTTAACCGCATAAACCGTTTGTGGGTCTCCTGGTTTTAATTTAAAATCAGCGATATTACCTGTTCTCACGACAGTCCATGTAGCTCCAGCATCTTCCGATTTTTGAAGTCCCCTACTTGTCCCAGCCCAAATAATGTTTGAGTTTGTTGGATCAATGGTTATTTCATTCATTAGAAAATCGACGTCTCCTTCTTCAGGCACTAAGCCAGTTATATTCCAGGTTGCCCCACCGTCTGTAGATTTGAAAGCACCAATGCTATATGAGTCAGCGGCATCATCATCACCAGTAGAAATGTAAATTGTATTTGAATCATTGGGGTCTACGGCTATACCTGAAACGCCTGTCTGAAGAAAATCATCAAATAAACTTACCCAAGTAGATCCCGCATTCGTTGATTTCCAAATTCCACCTGCCGGAGCACCTACGTACCATACGTTCGAATTGTTTGGATCAACCGCAACAGCATTCACACGACCTTGACCAGTTAAACTTCCGCCTAGTGAACCGTGTGAAAAGGGGCCGACTGAGGTCCAATTACTATTTTGATTTACTTTAGCGTTTGAATTCTGCTTATTTAAATAACTCTGCCAAACATCGTAGCCTGTTGGCAAAGTGCCATCAGAGTTTACTTGATTTTCCCAAAAAGCTTTCCATCGCATAAAGGGTTTGAAACCACTTCCTTTTTTGTCTGCATCATGGGTTTCCCAATATTTCTCAAAAGCCTCAGAAATTTCATTTAAAGTATATGCTTTCTGTTGTGTTTTAGCGCTTGATTGATTTTTTTCTTTTTCCTTATCCAGTTCTTGCATCCAAGGTGCATGCTGGTTGAATTGGGCAGTTATAAAAAAAGTAGATAGTAATAATAGAGGTAATAGTATCTTTTTCATATAAAGTAAATAAAGATTAAGTTTTTAGCTTAAAGTAAAAGGACTGATTTAGGTTTCTGGAAATATTTTTATTAGTATTGATTTAGTTTTTAAATAACAGT
>CAZKQM010000097.1:0-9154 GCA_964554895.1 uncultured Maribacter sp.
GCATCTAACTTTGTTACAAAGTTAATAAGTTCAAATTATCTAAATAAGAAACGATTTAATTATTTATATATTCTTTTTGATACGGTGTTTTTATTTGAATTAGGCTTTTAATTTTATCCCTCTAATTCTGACGCCTATTTTGAATTTGTTTACCAAATAAGTTCTAATTTTGAACCTAATGAAATCGCAATTAAAAGTAACCTTTTTAGGTACGGGCACTTCTCAGGGTATTCCGGTAATCGGATCAAAACATCCTGTCTGTTTGAGTGAAGACCCAAAAGACAAGCGCTTACGGGTTTCAGTTCTGCTTAGTTGGGATACGTACAATTATGTCATTGATTGTGGCCCTGATTTTAGACAGCAAATGCTAACTAACAAAGTAGAAAAGGTTGATGGTATTCTTTTCACTCATGAACATGCCGATCATACGGCAGGTCTTGATGATATCAGACCTTTTAATTTTAGACAAGGCGATTTGCCTATTTACGGGCATGAAAGAGTAATAAAGGAGCTTAAAATTAGGTTTGATTATATTTTTACAGAGGCGAATAAATATCCGGGAGCGCCGGGAGTTAGCGTAAATATTATTCATAAAGATGCGCCATTTACAATTGGGGAAACAGAAGTGATACCTATTGATGCCGATCATAACGGTTTGCAAGTGTTTGGATTTAAGTGCAAAGATTTCACGTATTTGACCGATGTAAAAACAATGAACAAAACCGAAATCGACAAAATTAAAAATTGCAAGGTTTTGGTTATTAATGCGCTTCGTGAAGAACCGCATCATTCACACTTTAATATAGAAGAAGCACTTGCCTTTATTGCCGTAGTGAAGCCTGAAAAGGCATATTTAACCCATATTAGTCATCATATGGGCTTTCATGAAGACATGCAAAAAAAATTGCCAAAAAATGTATTCTTAGCGTATGATAATTTGGTAATTCACGTTTAATTAACAGACAATACTTCTTGTTTATGAGAAGGATTTAAAAATTTGACAATGAAAAAAAATATATTTCTTTACCTCTTTGTTTTTGCTTCTTTAATTGCTTTATGGCTATATGTAAGTAGTGGTAAGCGTGCTGACGCGATGATTCAAAAGTCTAAGAATCTTGAAACAAAACAAATCAGACTCCTTGATTCTATTCAAAAATTGAATATTAAAATTCTTGATGTGCAACATTTTTCACTTGAAAATAATGATTATGCGCTTGAGAATTATGACCATTTGAATTTAGAAAACCCAGAGCGCTATATTGCTGACAAATTATTGGAAACCAACGAAAGAAAAGGCGATAACCTATTGATACCATATGAGGGCATGGAAGGTCATTTTAAGATTAATAAAATCAATGTGCTTAATCATAAATGGATTTTGGCTGAGTTTACTGACGGAAAACATTGGGGCGAAGCCCTAATTGAGTATGATTTGAAAGATGATTTAGGAGTTGATTTTAGAACAGAGAAGCACCTATTATATTCCGCTACTTTTTAAATTTTATCAGCAAGCCATTTTTTAAAAGAATAAAAATTTTGTGGCGAAACCCCGTGACCTACCGGGAATTCTTCATAATGAGCATTAATATGTAGTTTTTTAAGGTAATCAGGTGCTTTTTGCGCCCAATCTGGCGGAATAACCTGATCCACCTGACCATGAGAAATATAAATATTTAGATGTTGATGATTCTTTTGCCCAACATTTTCGGCTATGATTCCTTCATTAATATAGCCACTTAAGGCGACCACATTTTTGATTTTTTCAGGATAGGATAGTGCAACGGCATAACTTAATATGGTGCCTTGACTAAAGCCTAAAAGCGTAATGTTTGTGGTGTCTAAATTGTAGGCTTCACAGGCCTCATCAATGAAAGTGATAATTTTTTCACGTGATGCTACGGCTTGTTTATCGTCGCTCCATTTTCCATCGGTATTATCAAAATGAATGGCATACCAAGCATTTCCAAATGGCTGCATAGGGTAGGGCGCACGTACTGAAATAATACATAATTCTTCGGGTAATTCAGGTGCAAAAGAAAAAAGATCTTCTTCATTGCTGCCGTAGCCATGAAACATAAAAAGTACAGGCGTATTTTCTCTTGCAACTGTTGCAGGTTTTATCAAATGTTCAAGTGATAGTATGGCGGTGGTCATAGAATTTTATTGAATAAATGTGAACCATTTTTGAAAAAACGGACCTAAAATAGGTACGCTTTGTTTTTTATCTGAAAGTGCACCTACAAAGCCGTACACCCATAAAATAGAATACGACAAGAGTAGTGCATAAAAAGACATTAAATTACCGTAATTACTTGATAAGATACCAAAAGCGATAAATAACAAATGCAATCCGAATGCCTGACGAATATGAAAACGAGCAAATTCATGCTTCGGTTCATTGTTCATACTTATGGCGATAAGCGCCCCTAAAATGGTAATGTAACCAACAATTGCGGTAGTTTTTCCTTCTTTAGGCATGATCTATTATGATAAGGTCAGCATGTTATTGTTGATTGTACCATAAACCTTGCCTTTTCCTTTACATCCTATGAAAGCACTGTTTTTACTAGTAGAATGAATAGCATCTATCTTGAAGGTAACTTCTTTATCAGGATTAAAAAGGGTCAACGATGCTTGTGCTCCTTTTTTAAGCTCCGGTTCTGCTATCTTATAGCGCGCTCTGCCTTGGGTTAGAAGTTTTACGCTGGTTTCAAATCCGAATAAATCATTGGTAATTAAAAAAGCACTTTCCATTCCTATGGTTCCTGCAGTGGCATTATCAAATTCAAGTTGTTTGTTCTCAATATTTATGGGCGTATGGTCACTTGTTATAAAATCAATTATACCCTTTTTAACTCCGTTTCTCAAAGCCTTGGTGTCTTCTGCAGTACGAAGGGGAGGGCTAAGTTTAAAATTCGAATCAAAATCTTTTAATTTTTCATCAGTGAAATACAGATTATGTAAAGCCACGCTGCAACTTACATCGAGTCCTTTTTTCTTAGCTGCAGCCACCAGGTTCACTGATTCGGCTGTTGATAGGGTAGGAATGTGAAGTTTACCACCTGTATATCCTAAAATAAATAAATCTCTTGCTATTTGAAGTTCTTCCGCTAATGCGGGAATTCCTTTTAATCCTAGCTTTGTAGCAACTTCTCCTTCATTGACTATACCTTTACCTGCTACATTTTTGTCTTGAGGATAAGAGTGTACCAATCCGTCAAAACTCTGTGCATATTGCAGGGCAATTTTAAGCAAATTTGAATTTGATATGGGATGTTTGTGATCTGAAAATCCGACGGCACCTGCGTTCTGCATATCAAATAGTTCCGCTAGGTCTTTTCCTTCAGCGCCCATGGTTAAAGCTCCTATGGGATGCAAATTAGTCGCATGACTTCTTGCCGTATTTATTAAAAACACAATATCAGCACTGGTGTCAGGTGTAGGATGGTCATTCGGATTGAGCACAATATCTGTGAAACCACTTTTGGCTGCCGTTAACAAACCATTGCTAATGGTTTCACGCTCTTCATAACCAGGTTCGCCAAAACTAACACTACTATCAAACCAACCTTGAGATACATATAGGTTTTCAAGTTCAATAATTTTAACTTTTTCTTTGGGTGTGATTTTAAGAGCGATACTCTCAATCACACCATTTTTAATAAAAATATCTCTCTTTTTTAAATGAAGATTCTTATTGCTAGAATCAACTATGGTTGCTCCTTTAAGAAGTATATTCATTTTAGAAATTTTTGTATTAGTACTTCAATAATCATGAAAAGCAATGCTAAAGTAACAAACCATTTCCAAAGCTCATTCACATTGTAATTAGTTTCAAATTGTTTGAATAATTTTTTTAGGCTTTGATTTTTACTATCCCCCTTTATTTGACTCACATCAGCATAGCTCAATTTACTCTCGTTTTTTGCGTAGTTAAAACTGATATGATCTGTTTTTTCAGTATTGTTAACCACACTATAAATACCATCAGTTGTAGGGATATCATCAAAATAGAGGCTAACCTTGTTCGCAAAAGAATGTTGTCTTGGTATAAATTCTTCGCCCTCTTTCTGCATTTTTAATATGGTGTCTTTTGATAATTTTAATGCAATATCAACGCTCGCATTACTTTCTAAGAGCTGATATAAATTGGGAAGTTTTAAACTTTTGAGTCCTATATTATATAGTGTGGGTACGATAAGAGGCGAATATTTAAAGTTAGAATTTGTTTCATTTAATGCCGCTGTGAAGGCATAAACATTTGATTGCCCTAATAAGAAAGGGCTGCCGTCTTGATACGATAATATTTTTTGACTCTTTGTTTGTAGCTCATAATATTGATTGACTTTGGGGTATTGAAAATTAGATACTTGCTTGTCAAATACATTTTGAAAAAGCGGATGCGAATAAGAAATACCGGTAATATTCATTTCTTTTTTGATAGGTTCATCAAATTTTGTAGAAATGAAGCTTGAAAGAAGCGCGTTGTACGATTGCGTATCAATTTTATTTGAAGGGATAATTAATATACTTCCACCATTATTTTTGAAAGAGTTAAGACTTGAGGTTAATGCTTGCGGAATTAGATCTAGTTCATTGAGTATAATCAAATTCTGATTTGCAAGGCGACTATAATTTAAATCTTTGAGCTTGAATGTTTTAAATTCAAACTCATCGGCAGTATATATTTTATTTAGAAAATTGCTTGAATTGTTTTCAATGCTCAGCACCTTTATTTTATCAGCAGTATCAATATTGAAGAACAATTGATTGTCATAGTCTAAACCAGAATCAGATATGGCAATTCTACCGGCTATTGCATCATTGGCTGAAATAGTAAATAACACCTCACTTTTTTTATTCTTTTGAAAGCTAGCCGAAGTTTTGGCAATTAATTTATCGCCATTATAAAGTGAAACAGCTGTGTTTTCAAGAGCGTTGTTCGTTGATAAAATCGCCGTAAGCTCAATATTATCATTACCTACATTACTCAAGTAAACTGAGTCAATAGCAATGTTTTGAATTTCATCTTTTCGTTTTATAACCAAATTGGTATTGACATTTGACAGGGTGTCGGTTGATGTGGCCAACATTCTTTGTTGAAAATCAGAAACAACAATCAAATCTTTAATTGAATTCTGTTCAGTATCAAATAGGGTTTTTGCCTTTAAATAAATTTCATTTAGTTGTAGCTGTTTTGAATGATGGGGTAGTCTTAACAGGTCATTTTGTACATCTTTTAATGTGATGTTTTTATAGAGACTAACATTAGTAAAAAGGTTGAACGTTTGATCGGGTGGTAGTACTTCAACCAATTCTTGCACGGTATCTGAAAGAAGTGTACCCTTCTCAGTTTTTGCTTGCATGCTAAAGGAGTCATCTAAATAGATAACCGTTTCTTTTTTGGTAGTGGCTGATTTATTAGCGAAAAATGGTTGCGCAAAAGCGAATACTACTGAGGCAATGAGCAAGATTCTTGTAAATAAGAGTAACCACTTTTTTAGTGAACGACTTTTGCGAGATTCAGAAATTACTTTTTGTAAAAACTTTACATTGGTAAAAGGTGTTTTCTTGTACCTGCGTAATTGAAAAAGATGAATAAAAATAGGAATCAGTAGAAGAAATAAGCCCCAAAGAAGTTCCGGATATTTAAACTGCATTCCTGTTTATGATTGGGCAAAGATAGTTAAAAAATGATATAAGAGAACCGTATTTAACAGAAGAAAAAGTAGTCGGTCATTTCTTGATGACCTAATGCCGAAAAGTAATTTCTTATTTCATTTTGCGCATCTTCATTGGCAACGGTTATAATACTCTGCGCATTTTTGATTTCTCTGAGGTAACTATAATGTTTCATTTCGCAATCGTAAATGTACTTGCCAATTTTATTAGAGTTATCGCATAACCAATGGAACGGAATGTCTTTTTTTAATAAGAGTTTCGCAATCGTCTTACCCTTTGACCCGGCTCCCCATACAACAAGTTGTTTTTGTGCGGAATATTCTTGATCTAAAAAATAATGCATTTTTATAGCTAAGAAATAATTTTGAGCATAATGTTCATGTGTTCTTGAAGTGCGTGTATCATAATCACGCCAAAGATGTAAAACTTCAGTACAGGGTATACAAGTTAATTTTTGTTTTCTGAATCTAAAGGTCAAATCATAATCTTCGGGGTAGCGATCAGAATTAAATGCACCACATTGCTCAAAATCGTTTCTATGAAGCATCCAAGCAGGGGAGGGAATCACACATTCTTTATATATTTCTGAAAAATTAGATCCCTTTTCAGTTAGGGCGTTGAGCCATTTTTCATAACGTTCATAGCCGTTGCTTATGCCTCGGTCTGAAAAATACTTGACTTGTCCAACAGCCAAATGTTTTGCACCATACTTTTTTAGATTAGCGACCATTACTTCGAGTTTATTAGGTTTCATGATGTCGTCTGAATCCATTCGAGTAATAAAGTCGCCCTTACACTGTTTATAGGCTTTTTGAAGTGCAGGAATAATGCCTATGCCGTCATTATCAAAAGTGTTGAAGCGCGTGTCTTTTGAAACATAGGATTCAAGAATTTCTTTGCTTGAATCAGTAGAATGATCGTTGATGGCAATAACCTCCCATTGGGTATAGGTTTGGTTACAGATAGACTGTAGACATTCTGGTAAAAAGCTTGCCGTATTTTTAAACGGAATCAAAATGCTAACTAGAGGTGTCTGCATTTTTTAAATTTTCAATGATTTCTCGTATTTCTTCATTAAATCTAATGGTTTTGAATATGAATTGTATCGGGTAAATAGACGCTAACCTTTCAGTTGGACCCAAAATCTTCATTTCGTTTAGGCTTTTTTTAGTATTGATTAGCTATGTTTTAAATTTGTTGTTAGCAAATCGTATTTTATTCATATTTATTCATTAACCCAAAGTCGAAAGGTGTCCATAAGCAAGACTTTAATCCACTTTCCTTAAATCCTTTATTTACCCAACTATTACAGGTTTTGAAACAAGAATAACTTCCTTTTGATTTATAAAAATCGTCTATTGAAGAATAACCTTGATTTTCAAGAATTATTTTCATTCCACTTTCATTGGTCTCAAACGTATTCAATAAGTAGCTGTTCAGTTTTTTTAGTTCAGATTCATTTATTTTAATTTCAATCCAATCCTCACGTTTTTGTTTATAACGTGTGATATGAATTAATGTTGAACTTTTCAAAAACATAGCACTAAAAGCATTTTTAAAAGTCAAATCTCCCCAAGTAGGGGTGTTTATATAAAAGTTTTCATCGCCCCACCCAAAAGATAAATATTTTTCATTGCTGTTGTATTTTATTCCTGATAATACTGAAGTATCAATATTTTCAATCGGAATTACAATATCTAAATGAACTCCATTTGTATTTAAATAAATAAGTTTTTCAGAAGTTTCATTATGCACAACCCTGTCAACTGTTATTGAAGAGAGCATTAAAGAAATAATTAGATAGGTTACTGGAATTAGTAAAAAATATAAAAACCATTTAATTATTTTTTTTCCTATTTTCATATGACTTGGCGATATGTTGGCTGAGGGGTTAAGCTATGATTTCGTTGCGGAATAAATCCGTTAGGATTCTTTCCGCTGTAGCCTTAAGATAGCAATTAAGCGTTGAATTCTAATTTGGAATTCAATCGCAATGAATTATAGCCAGTGTTAGCATTTGATGTTTCTATCTGGGTGTTGCGTCTCTACTGTATTAGTTTTTATTTTTTAATTCTGTCCAGGTAAATAGCTTGTCGTATTATTTTTTCAAAAGTAAGAATAACTGATTTCTCTTTGTACTGGTGTATGACTGTCTTAGAGCCATATTTGGTCTCTTCTAAGAAGCTTTTTGCTTAATTTTTATATCTTAAATTGGTAATAAGCCTAATTTTTTGGAGTTAATAAATTTCTGAATATTAACCTTAATTAAACCAAATCATGAAAAAATCTATCTTGAAAAGCCCATTAACCTCCCGCCGTTCCTGTTTCTGAATAAAATAATAATTTTCCTTTTAGGGCCATCCTTTGTTTTTAGAATCTTAAGTTGAGGTTTTTACCTTCTATTTTTTTATTCTTTTAACTTTTCAATCTAAAGTACATGCATTTCATAGTATTAGTTTGATAATTATTTGGGACAAGGCTAGTACAAATCTCCAATTATTTTAAAGCGCCCTAAAAATGGATTTATAGAAACCTACAATTATAGATTTGTAGGTTTAGACTAATAAAACGATTTCTACTTTCAGTAATATGACTAGTTTTGAAGTATTGTAATCCCTAAAAAAGAGTATATTTGGGGATTATAATCCCTGAATATGATTAAAAGAGCATTGGAATCACAAATAGAAGCGCGCTTTGGAAAAGGCAAAGCCATACTTTTAATTGGTCCTCGTCAAGTGGGCAAAACCACTTTGTTCAATAAATTATTAGAAAACAAAGAACATCTCTCCCTGAATGGCGATGACCCCACGGTTAGGAAACTACTAACCAACCCTAATATAGAACAGCTTAAAAATATTATTGGAAAGCATACCATTGTATTTATTGATGAAGCACAACGAATAGAAAACATTGGGCTTACGCTTAAATTAATAACCGACCAACTCAAAGCTGTTCAGCTACTTGTTAGTGGCTCCTCGGCTTTAGAACTTAATAATCAAACACAAGAACCGCTTACCGGAAGAAAATGGGAGTATCAACTTTATCCTATTTCGTGGACGGAATTTGAAGGTAATGTCGGCTATGTAAAAGCACAACAACAATTAGAGCTACGTATTGTTTATGGAATGTACCCTGATGTCATCAACAATTTAGGGGATGAGAAAGAGATTCTAAAGCAATTGACTGATAGTTATTTATACACAGATATACTGAGTTACGGCGGCATTCGTAAGCCAGAGCTTTTAGAAAAATTATTACGAGCCCTAGCATTTCAAATAGGTAGCGAAGTGAGTTATAATGAGCTTTCTCAATTATTGGGCATAGACAAAAAAACAGTTTCTAATTACATCGACTTGCTTTGCCAGGCTTTTGTCATTTTCAAACTCCCTAGTTTTAGTAAAAACTTGAGAAATGAAATAAAAACCAATCAAAAAATATATTTCTATGATACTGGGGTTAGAAATATGATTAT
>CAZKQM010000098.1:0-9030 GCA_964554895.1 uncultured Maribacter sp.
TCGGTTTGAATCTCCTTCAAGAAAATTATCAAAATTATAATTCGGATTTAACTGAGATTCAATTTTTATATTTCTGATACCTGGTATAACAAAAGGATTTCTTAATTCAGGATTTTTTGACTTTACCGGAACGTCCATTTCTTGCGCAGACATTCTACCTCTATTAGCACTCGGAATTTTCTCAGTAAAAGGTTCTCTATTACCGTAAGTGTTCTCCATTTTTATAATGTAGACCAATTTGGCTGTTTCGCCTAATTCTTTCATCAAAGCTACTTTAAGTAATTTGACGTAGTGTTCTTCAAGCCATTCGTAGAAAAATTTACTGGGTACCTGAATGCTGAGTGCGTTATCTGCGAGTTTGACTGGCTTGATAGGTTCAAACCAAGTTTTGAATGCTTGGGGCTGAATATTGTCTTTGATAAAAGTCAAACAGTTATCCCATACTGATGTGGCAGTTACATTCATTTAAATTCTCAGTTAATAGATGGTTAGTCTTTATAATTAATTTCGAAATATTGGTCGGAGGAAACCCTTCTTTCTGGTATGAGCAAATATGTGAACAAATTATCTAAAAAAAAAATGAAAAGGGGTTGAATTTATTCTTTTTTTTTCGCATGTTTCACACTACAATTTGGAGAACCTTAAATGTATCATTTTTACTTGAAAAAATATGACTTTTAACGAAATTTCTTTTAGAATTCGATATAGTGAAACTGATCAGATGGGTGTGGTCTATCACGGTAACTATGCTCAGTACTTCGAAATGGGCAGGGTAGAGTGGTTAAGACAACTGGGTACTTCATACAAAGAAATGGAAGCGCAAGGGGTCATGCTGCCGGTCATTCATCTTGAAATCGATTTTAAAAAATCTGCTAAGTATGACGATTTGATTACCGTAAGGACTACATTAAAGAAAACACCTTCTGTAAGAATTGAATTTGATTTTGCTATTTTCAATGAACAAGAAGAACTTTTGGTAACCGGAAATACTGTTTTAGTTTTTATGGATATGAAAAAAAATCGCCCCATTAAATGTCCTGAAAAATTATTGACCAAAATTGAAGCCTTAGAACTAGCATCATCCTAAGATCATTCTCCCTTTACTTGAATCGTGTGTTTGCTTTCAAAAATATTTTGAATTTTTTCAATATCATTCTTAGGTACATACAGTCTTATACTACAATTCTGTTGTAAATCTTGTTTTAGTATTTCTAATTGATGCTGTTTAATAATTCTCATAACAAAATCCATATCAACATAATCAAAAGTTAGGTTCAATGGCAATTTTGGAACTTTTGTAATAATGTTCGAAGCCTCTAAGGCTAATTTCGCAGCTTCTCGATAGGCACTAATTAAACCCCCAACACCTAGTTTTGTGCCTCCAAAAATGCGAACTACGGCTATAAGGGTATTGGTTAGTTCAAATGCTTTTATTTGTCCGTATATGTGCAATCCGGCTGAATTGTTAGGTTCTCCGTCGTCATTAGCACGGTATTGTATTTGGTCAATACCTAATTGCCAAGCATAACACACATGATTTGCAGCTTGGTGTTTTTTCTTCAGTGCTTCAATAATTGGTTTTATGTCTTCAATGGTTTGAATAGGAAACGCATAACCAAAAAATTTACTCTTCTTTTCTTTAAAAAGTATGGGTTCAGAGGCTTTTGAAAGTGTTTGATATGTATCTGTTTTTTGGCTCATTATTTTTTAGCTACCAATAAGATACTTAAAACAGCCAACCCAATGCCTAACCAGTTTTTAGAAATCAATTTTTCTTTAAAAAGTATGATTCCTAAAAGAGTAGAGAATAAGACAATTGCCACATTATTAATTGTAAAGAGCGATGCACTAGAAAGAGTTTTATTATTTAAAGCACGGAGTAAAAAGTAAATTGAAAAAAAATTAGGAACCCCCAAACAAATACCACCAATGATATTTCGATTGTTTATTTTAAATCCGTCTTTGAAAGATTTCATGAAGATGACCAAAATGCCAATGCAACCGGCACAACCAAATACTGTTGCTGAGAAAATAGACAAATCTTCTTTTGCTATTTGGCTTTTTTCAAAATAGGCCAGCGCGGCGTCAACACCACCTGAGCCAATAAAAGTGAGAATGGGTAAAACCCAAATAAATTTAGAATAAGCGGTTGTGTTTTCTTTTAATGAAGTGAAATAAACCGCCGCTAGTGCTATAATAATACCAGTTATTTGATAGCCATTGAGTGCCTCGTGATACGCCCATACACCAATGAGTACCGGAATTACAAAAGAAAGTTTGGTTGCAACTGATGCTACTGAAACCCCTAGTTTTTGAGAAGTAGCGGCCATTAAGTTAAATACCAAAATAAATAAAAGCCCTAATGCAAATGCACCCCAAAACCATGTTTTATGTGGTATTTCAATTAATTGAATATCTCCTGTATAGAATAAATTACCCACTGTGAAAGCCACAAAATAGTTGGTAATGATTGCATAAAGCGTTTGTACTTTAAATTGCGTGTAGAGTTTAAAAATGACGAAAATCAAACTAGAACACAATACACTTATGGCTAAATCAAACATTTTCCAATTTCGATTTTAATTCAATAATATCTTCAGTACCTACTTGAAGATGCCAACATTTAATACCTAACTGTTGTGCTATATCTGTATTTTCTTTGGTATCATCTATAAAAAAAGTTTCATGAGCCTTGAGTTTATTTTCATTGAGCACAAATTCGAAAATTTCTGCATTGGGTTTTCGTAAATGAATTTCATGTGAAAGGTAAAATTCATCAAAACAGTTTTTAAACCGATTATACCTTTTTATTCCCATTTTACGAATGACCTCATTAATATGCAGTTCATTGGTATTACTTAGTAAATAGAGCTTGTATTTTTTTTCTAGGGATAGTTCTTCAAGAAAACTAAGACGATATTCAGGAAAATCTAAAAGCATCGAATTCCATATGCTACTAATTTCTTCTGGCTTTGCCTTAGGATAAACAGTTGTTAGGCCTTCAATAAATGTTGCAGAGGTTATGGCACCCACTTCATAAGAATGATTCAAATTTAAAATTTCAGTACTTAATTTTGTGGATCCGCCAAATTTGAGAATTTCTTTAAAAATGATGTCTTTATCTAAATTGATAAAGATGTCTCCGAAGTCAAAAATGATGTTTTTAATCATTTATAAAATATTTGAAGTTGATCTTCGCCTATCCTAGTTTCAGAAATTAATTTTCCTTCAAAATTCGGAGCTGCAACTCCCTTTTCAAAATTCATGGGCCCTTTGAAAACACGAACTTCATCCCATAAATCAGTATCAATAAAAGTTTGAAGCGTTTTTGATCCGCCTTCAATAATGACACTAGTGAGGTGGTATTTGTGTAAAACTTTACAAATGTTTTTGGCTAATTCTTTTTTAAAGTCGATGACTTCATATGTACATTGCTTATGATATTTTTCTTCATTTATTCTCTCAGTGAGTATAATGGTATGCACTGACCCATCAAGCACATGGTGCGACTGCGGAATTTTAAGCTGGCGATCAAGAAGTATACGTGTTGGATTTTCTCCTTTGAAATGACGAACATCTAATTTAGGGTTATCCTCAATAGCTGTATTTGTACCAATTAAAATACTTTGTTCCTCAGACCGCCATTGATGTACTAATTGTCTTGATAGGGTTGAGCTTATCCAAAAAGGCTCAGCAGTAGTTGTTCGAAGTTCCTTTGCAGGGGCAATAAAACCATTTTTGGTTTCGGCCCATTTCAATATAATATAAGGTCGCTTTTTCTCATGAAAAGTTAAAAAGCGTTTATGATGTTCACGACATTCAGCTTCTAAAATACCGGTAATCACTTCACAACCTGCTTTTTTTAATAGTTCAACGCCCTTGCCAGCTACTTTTTCATGGGGGTCTAAGATGCCAATAACCACTTTTTTTATACCTTTTTCGATAATTAAATCAGTACACGGAGGTGTTTTACCGTGATGACAACAAGGTTCAAGCGTTACATAAAGTGTAGCCTTTGATAAAAGCGATATGTCTGAAACCGAATGAATTGCATTTCTTTCAGCGTGTGAACCTCCAAACGGACTCGTATATCCTTCGCCAATAATTTTGTCATTGTACACAATAACCGCCCCTACCACCGGATTTGGAGCCGTAGTACCTAGTCCGTTTTGACCAAGCTCAATACATCTTGAGATATATTTTCTGTGTATCTTCACAACACAAAAATAGAGCTTTCCAAAGAACATCGAATAGCTAGAATGCAACTACAAGAAATCAAAAATATTTTTCATAATGAACTAGATGAAATCTATGGAAAAGAAGAGGTTAATAGTTTCTTTTATTTGATTATTGAACACTATTTGAAATTAGAAAGATTCATATTGGCAATTGAACCTCAGTTAGTTGTTTCTAAAGAAGAAGAACAACCCCTTTTTAAGACCTTGGCAAAATTAAAATTGCATCAGCCCATTCAACAAATTTTAGGCACCTCTCATTTTATGGGCATAGATTTTTTAGTCAATCAGCACGTTTTGATACCTAGACCTGAAACCGAAGAATTAGTCGGGTGGGTTATTGAAGCATACGCTGTAGAAGAAAATCAATCACTTAATATATTAGACATTGGTACCGGATCAGGGTGTATTGCGATTAGTTTAGCAAAAAGAATGAACAAAGCAAATGTATATGCCATAGATATTTCTTCAAAAGCACTTCAAATAGCAAAAGAAAATGCGAAGGCCAATGAAACTAAAATCACTTTTTTAGAAGAAGATATTTTCAACTTTGAAACCCATCTTGAATTTGATATAATTGTGTCAAACCCGCCTTATGTGCGAGATTTAGAAAAAGAAAAGATGCACAATAATGTTATACAGTATGAACCGCATCAAGCCTTGTTTGTATCTGATGATAATCCTTTAAAATATTATAAAACAATAGCCGAAGTGGCTAAAAAACATCTAAAGGTAAACGGAGGTCTATTTCTCGAAATAAATGAATTTCTTAGCAATGAAACTATAGCGCTTCTAAATGAGCATAATTTTTCAGAAATTGAATTACGAAAAGATATCTTTGAAAAAGATAGAATGATACGAGCAAAGCGAAGTTTATAAAATGGACATACAACAAAAGATAGAAGCCTTACGTACTGAATTACGTGAACATAATTACAATTATTATGTGTTGGATAAACCCACGATTTCAGACTATGATTTTGATATGCAATTGAAAGAATTGCAAAAATTAGAAACAGAAAATCCGCAATTTCATGACCCCACTTCTCCGACTTTACGGGTAGGAGGTATGGTTACTAAAAATTTCAACACGGTGGCTCATAAACACCGTATGTACTCTTTAGACAATAGTTATTCAAAAGAAGATTTAGAAGATTGGGAAAAAAGAATTCAAAAAGTTCTAGGCGACGTAAAAGTGCTATTTACCTGTGAATTAAAATATGACGGAGCGTCAATCAGTTTGACTTATGAGGATGGAACTTTAGTTAGGGCCGTAACCCGTGGCGATGGTTTTCAAGGCGATGAGGTAACTACGAATATAAAAACTATAAATGCCGTACCGCTTAAATTAAAGGGCGATTACCCGGCGCAGTTTGACATTAGAGGGGAAATTGTTTTGCCTTTTGAAGGATTTAAAAAAATGAATGAAGCGCGTTTGGCAAACGGTGAAGAACCGTATATGAACCCGAGAAATACAGCTTCTGGTAGTCTTAAATTGCAAGATAGTGCTGCCGTTGCCAAGCGCCCGTTAGATTGTTTACTTTACGGAATTGTGGGTCAGAATACTGGAGTTTCAACCCAATGGCAAATGCTTGAAAAGGCTCGAGATTGGGGATTTAAAGTACCCACCATTGCCAAATTATGTCATACCATTGATGAGGTATTAGAATTTGTTGAACATTGGGATGTACATCGTCATGACTTACCCTATGAAACTGATGGTGTGGTTATCAAAGTAAATAATTTACAGCATCAAGATGAATTAGGGCATACCTCAAAATCGCCACGCTGGGCAATGGCGTATAAGTTCAAAGCAGAACAAGTTTCAACGGTTTTAAATGAAATTACCTATCAAGTAGGTAGAACAGGAGCCATAACTCCTGTTGCGAATTTAGAACCCGTTTTGTTGGCTGGTACAACTGTTAAAAGAGCTTCATTGCACAATGCGGATCAAATTGCCAAATTAGATATTCGAGAAGGCGATACTGTTTTTGTTGAAAAGGGGGGCGAGATTATTCCTAAAATAATCAAGGTAGATTTTGAAAAGCGATCGCAAAATTCAGTGTCCACAGAGTATATAGAAAATTGCCCGGAGTGCCAAACACCATTGGTGCGCACTGAGGGCGATGCCAAACACTATTGTATTAATTACTATGGTTGCCCACCACAAATAACGGGTAGAATTCAACATTATATTTCAAGAAAAGCTATGGATATTGAAGGAATGGGAAGTGAGACCATTGAGCTTTTGTTTCAAGAAGGACTCATTACTAACTATGCCGATTTATATACACTTACTAAAGAACAAGTGATACCTCTAGAACGCATGGCTGAGAAGTCGGCAGAGAATCTGGTAAATGGGGTGGCAGCTTCAGTGAATATTCCGTTTGAGCGTGTTCTATTTGCTTTGGGTATTCGTTTTGTTGGCGAAACCGTAGCTAAAAAAATAGCCAAGGCCTATAAAAATATTGATGCTTTAATGGTAGCTACTGAAGAAGAACTGGTAGCTGTTGATGAAATAGGCGAACGTATTGCCAAGAGTGTGGTTGAGTTTTTTCAGAATGATAACAATCAACAAATTATTGAGCGTTTAAAATCTTACGGTGTACAATTTCAAATTTCAGCCGATAAATTACTAAATCAAACTGAACTCTTAAAAGGACAAACCTTTGTGGTTTCGGGTGTTTTTGAAAAAGTGAGTCGTACAGAATTAAAAAAACTCATTGAAGATAATGGGGGCAAGGTAGGATCGTCGGTTTCTTCAAAAACTTCCTATTTGGTGGCGGGCGATAAAATGGGGCCAAGTAAACGCGCTAAAGCAGAGACCTTGGGAGTGAACATTATTTCAGAAGATGATTTCTTAACGATGGTCAATTAGAATTGATGCAATCGGTTCTAATTCCTTAGTAACTTCTACGATATAGCTTGCCACTATATCGCCATTGATCATTAGGTGGGTATCATAGTTTCCTTTACTTTTAAAGATGTACTCAAAAGAAACTTCATTAGATGTATTCTCTAAGTTAGTGATGTTTAGTTTTTTCTCTTTTAAACCAGTATATCGTACTAGAGCAATACTATCGTTATGAATCTTCTTATCGGTTTTAAAAGAAAAAACAAGCTTTCTTTTCTTTATGGTCTGAACATCCATGGTTTCAGGGTTTGTGGGTGTTATTGAATGCCTATAGGTTTCTGCATAAACTAAGGGTTCTGTTATAAATTTTTGTGCGTTTGCGTTTGCAAATAAGGTCCATTTTTGATCAGATGGAAAATGACTTTTACCGAACAAGAAAGGATCTGTCAAAAAATAACCATCATTATAATCAGTGACAAAAGAATTTAATTCGTCAAGATATCCACTAGACCAAGTGGCATCACATAGGTACCATTTATTATTTAGTTGTACTGCATTCCAAGAGTGATTCACATATTCAAATTTGGCTATATTAACCTCTGCATCACGGGCGTAACCATTGATGATTACAGATTTAATATTTGCCAAAAAACATAATTCTTTTATGAGATATGCATAACCTGTGCACATAGTTTTTTTTTGCTTCAGCAACTTTTCAAAAGCATGTTTCTTAAAACCTAAATTCCATTTGATAAAGGCCTTAGGGTCATTTTTAAACTCCTCTTGTTTCGCTGCTACTTTTTTAAATTGAATTTTATCGCCTTTAATGTTTTGACAAACCCATAGGTAAATGGCTCTAAATTTTTCAACATCAGTGGGCAGTTTATAGGTTAAATTATGGGCTAGTATTGGTAAATTTTCCAGACTAGCCCCGTTATACAACTTTGCAGTATTGTTCGCCTTTGTAAAATCAATATTTTCGAAATCAGAAACTTGACCCAATAAAAACTGATTCAAAAACAAAAAGCTAAGAGAAAAATATATCCTCATTGTTTTTAATTTTTCTTACTTCTGAATACTTTTTTTGAAGAAACTTTACCAACTATAATAACTTCTTCTAGTTCTAAATTGACATCTAAGCTGATATTTAAGTTGTTGCTATCTTTTTGAATTTCAACCTTTTTTGAATTCATACCTACATAACTAAATACTAGTACATCACCTTCCTTCAGCTTTTCAGGAAATGTGAAATTACCATCAAAGTCTGTTTGAGTTCCAAGTGTTGTTCCTTGTAAAACCACATTAACTCCTGGTAACGGAAATTCTCCGTCATTTAGTTGTCCTGATACAGTTATTGATTTCTCATCAACAGCATTGAACACATTGTTCGAAATATTCTCCTTTACCAATGGGCCACCCAATGTATTTTGAGCTTGAACTTTTATAAACGAGAAAATGGCAAGTGCAGCAACGCCAACAGGTCTTAAATATTTCGATAAAGTTGAAGGACTCGTATAGAGGTCGGTTTTAAGCTGTGATTGTTTGAATCTACCGCATGTGTCTTCTGAAAGATGATTTTGAAAATAATCAATAACCTGACCATTGTTCATTGCGGTAAAGTCAATTACTTCTTTGGTGCAACTAGCGCAAAAGCCCCCTTTAGTGGTTTTGGCAAATGCATTATAGTTTTCGTTACATGGGTTTTTTACATTGAGGTTGATTTGCTTTATCATTTTTAATGTTTTAAAGTTGATTATAAACTTAAGTACACTATTAATGAAGCAAAACTGATAATGAGTGAAAGCACCATTTCAACTCGTAAAGGTATCTTTTTGATGAGGTAACTGAAAATCATAAAAAAACCCTTCCAAACAATTGAAAGGGTCTTGTAGCGAGAGTGAGACTTGAACTCACGGCCTCCGGGTTATGAATCCGACGCTC
>CAZKQM010000099.1:0-8994 GCA_964554895.1 uncultured Maribacter sp.
AATTTATAGACCATCACAAGCAAATATTGATGGGGTTTACGGGCGTGCCTTAAATATGAACAAAATTGAAGCATTGTCTATTGATACGTATGTTGAAAAAACTATTGTGCGAGCATACCCTAATTTTCGCAAAGGATTAATAGCTATGCATCACTTACATCAATCACATGGAATGTTCGTAATTGATGCTGCTTACAAAAGAAGAAGAAATTAAAAATGTAACCTTCTCAGAAGGCAAGCAGTATGTAGTTTCATCTATTCTTAGGCTTTCTAGTATAATTAAGGTATTATTCCGCTATTTAAAGAGTCATTTCTTAAGAAGCTCACAAAACCACTTCGTCGAGTATAAAATGTATATAATAGATTAGAATTTATTAATTCTCCAAATAAAACTAAGTTTGCAAAATAAAATATACGGGTATTTTTAAAAGATATTTCTTTAGTACCCGTTAGATGTATTATAACCAAAGTAACAGATAATAAAATTAGAACTAAGAATTGCTTAAAATAAATTGAATATGAAAAAACCGTGGGATTATTTTCCAACAAATATTTCAAAAAAACAGGCTTCTGACACAGGTCAGGCTGCCGTATTAATTTTAATGTTAATTGGGTTTTTTACAAAAAACGTTCTTTTTTATAAAATAGCAATTCCTGTTTTAATAATGAATATGACATGGCCGATGTTTTTTTATCCATTGGCAGTTATTTGGCTTGGCGTCACACAATTAATAGGAACTGTCATATCAAAAATTCTTTTATCCATTGTATATATTGTTATGGTTATTCCGGTTGGAGTTATTCGAAGAATTTTGGGTAAAGATTCACTACAATTATATCAGTTTAAAAAAGGTAGAGAATCAGTAATGAAGACACGTAATTATTCTTTTACCTCAGAAGACATTGAAAAACCTTATTAAAAAACTAATATTTTAAATTATGGAGTTCTTAAAGGATTTATGGTCGTTTTTAAAAGTTCGTAAGAAGTTTTGGCTACTGCCAATCATTATTGTGTTATTGTTGTTCGGAGTATTAATCGTATTAACAAGTAGTTCTGCAATAGGGCCATTCATTTATACATTATTTTAAAATAACTAATCTAAAAAATATGCCAACAGCAATTTTAGGTATTTCTGCCTATTACCATGATAGCGCAGCCGCTATCATTATTGATGGTGAAGTAATAGCAGCCGCTCATGAAGAACGTTTTACGAGAAAGAAACATGATTCTGCTTTTCCATTAAATGCAGCAAAATATGTTCT
The DNA here is from genome assembly GCA_964554895.1 of uncultured Maribacter sp. Classification (GTDB taxonomy): domain Bacteria; phylum Bacteroidota; class Bacteroidia; order Flavobacteriales; family Flavobacteriaceae; genus Maribacter_C. The sequence goes on from CAZKQM010000099.1 coordinate 1,264, forward strand.
GAGTGAAGCAGGATTGGATTATGATGATTTGACGGCTATTGCATTTTATGATAAGCCCTACATAAAATTTGAAAGGTTACTTGAAACCTATCATGCATTTGCTCCAAAAGGCTTAACTAGTTTTCTTTCAGCAGTTCCTGTTTGGATTAAGGAAAAGCTTTTTATGAAGAAAATGCTGAGAGAAGAGTTAGATAAATTAGGGAAGAAAAAAATTCAAATTTTGTTTCCTGAGCATCATTTATCTCATGCTGCCAGTGCGTATTATCCTTCTCCTTTCGAAGATGCCGCTATCTTAACCGTTGATGGTGTAGGAGAGTGGGCCACCACGACTATCGGACATGGAAAGGGCAACAGTATTGAAATGAAGAAAGAATTGCAATTTCCTCATTCGGTAGGTTTGTTATATTCGGCTTTTACATATTACACGGGTTTTAGGGTAAATAGTGGAGAGTATAAGTTAATGGGCTTAGCACCTTACGGAAATGCTAATGCTCAGCAAACCAAAGATTTTAAAGAGAAGATATATAGTGATTTGGTCGATGTAAGAGAAGACGGATCTATTTTGCTTAATATGACGTATTTCAAATTTGCCACTGGTCTAAAAATGACCAATGATAAAAAGTGGACAAGTTTATTTGGAATTCCACCAAGGAATGCGGAATCACAAATTTCTCAGGAGTATATGAATATGGCTTTGGCCATTCAACAAGTTACTGAAGAAATAGTTTTGAAACTTGCGAAAACTGCCAAAGAATTAACGAATAGTGATTATTTAGTAATGGCCGGTGGTGTTGCTTTAAATAGTGTTGCTAACGGAAAATTGTTAGCGTCAAAATTATTTAAGGAAATATTTATACAACCAGCGGCGGGCGATGCAGGTGGAGCGCTAGGTGCAGCTTATATGGGCTATCACCTGTGGAAAGGTGAGAAAAGAGTTGTAAATAACAATCCTGATGCAATGAAGGGCGCCTATTTGGGTCCTGAATATGGCGAAAAAGAAACTAAAGGGGTCATCAGAAAATATAATGCGCAATACGAGTATTTTGAAGATTTTGATGAATTGACAAAAGTTGTTGCTGAAAAAATTTCTGAAGGCAATGTGATTGGATGGTTTCAGGGTAGAATGGAATATGGGCCTCGAGCTTTAGGTAATAGAAGTATTATCGGTGATGCTAGAAATCCTGAAATGCAAAAGAAAATGAATCTGAAAATTAAATATAGAGAAGGATTCAGACCATTTGCACCATCAGTATTAGAAGAAGATGTCCAAGAATATTTTGATATCGATTGTCCTTCACCATATATGTTGCACGTTATACCTGTGAAAGAAGAAAGGTTGAAACCGAAACCAGAAGGGTATGACGAAATGAAACTTTATGACAGATTGTACCATCTTCGGTCAGATATACCGTCAATTACCCATATTGATAATTCAGCTAGAATACAAAGTGTTAGTAAGAATACAAACCCTAGATATTGGAGTTTACTAAATGAGTTTAAAAACCAAACTGGTTATGGCTTATTAGTGAATTCAAGTTTTAATGTTCGTGGGGAGCCTATAGTTTGTACGCCAGATGACGGGTTTAGATGTTTTATGCGAACTGAAATGGATTTTCTAGTAATAGGCAATTACGTATTTGATAAAAGTCAACAGAAAGAGCTGATTAATGATACAAATTGGAAGGAAGAATTTAAACTAGATTAAATTTAGATGATAGTGTCAGCATAAGGTGAACTTTTCTAAGGTCAATACTAAGAAATATGAAGAAAGCATTAAAGAATCTTTTTCAAATTACAATCCCAACTTTTCTCGTACTCTTTCTATTGCTTGAATTATTTTTTAGATTCATAATACCTGCAGCTGAACTACCAACTGATTTCTTTGATGAAGAAGAGCCAATTTACCGATTCGATACAAATGCGAAAAGTGAAGGGCTTTATACCATTGGAAAGAAATCAGAACAACAAGGACAGTGGAGAATAAATAACTACGGTTGGAATTCACCAATTGATTACACCCCTCAAAAAGAAAAACCGCTTATAGCAGTTATTGGTGACTCTTATATTGAGGCTTTTCAGGTAGATGTTGACAAGTCATACCCTTCATTATTACGAAATGAAATAAACACCGATTATGATGTGTATAGTTTCGGAAAATCTGGTGCCCCACTTTCTGAATATTTAAATCATAGCAGATATGTTAATAAATATTTTAATCCAGATACATTTATATTTAATGTAGTGTATAATGACTTTTATGAAAATATATTAGAATTGAACCCTGAGGTTACGCATATGTTGACCTTAAACATCGATGATAATTCCATAACTGAAAACTCGCCGAAACCAAATAAATCATTCAAGCAATACAACTGGAAAAAGAGAGCGCTATTTAAAAGTGCTTTTATTAGATATCTTTATATCAATTTACATCTAAACGCTACCGTAAGAAATTTTGGAAATAAGGTTACCAGTGAAAAGAAATTCAACGGTAATATAAATGTTACAAAGGCAATAGATAACAAGGGGCTGATTATACGATCAATTGATTACATTTTAGGAAAGTTACAAGAAGAGAACCCTGGCAAAAGAATATTATTTGTTATTGATGCCCCACGAAATGATATCTATAATGGTGCTTTAGAGAGTTCTTCTCTTTTATTTTTAAATGAAATTTTAGAAAAGTATTGTTTGAAATACAATTTTGAATTGATTGATTTAACGCAGCCCATGGCAAATGACTTTAAGAAGAATAAAATCCAATTCAATTCAGAACTTGATGGGCATTGGGATGAATATGGTCATGATTTTGTTTACAAACAAATTAGGGACTATTTGAAAACTACTCCTGATATACCTACAAAAGAAGAAACACTTATAGATAGCTTACATACCGTGACTAAAGAAAAACTTTAGTTTATTGAAGTCTTTGATGCTTCAATTCAAATAAAGTTTTTGAAAAGTAGAATGCATATTCTCGCTGACTTTGGCTCTGGTAAACTTTTCTCCAAGTTTTAAGTTGTTAGCTCTCATTGAATTTCTAAGATTTCCATTTTGGTAAATCTCAATTAATGCGGCTGCCACCGAATCACCTGATTTACCATCTACCCATAGACAATTGTCAGGAGTCACCAATTGGTCTTTTGCAGCTCTAATTTGAGTCGTAATAATAGGCAAGCCCGTTGAAACAGATTTAAATAAGGCCATGGCAAAACCCTCATCATGTGAAGGAAAAAGCAGCGCGTCTGTATTGGCATAAAAATGGTCACATTCTACTTCTTCAATAAAACCAGTAAATCTTAGATTGTGCGAAATATCTAACTCCTCAGCCTTTAGTTTCAGCTTTTCAAGTTCATTTCCATCGCCCACCATCAGAAAAATACAGTCCTCTTTGTTTGGAAATTTAGCTATACCCTCTAAAATTGCAAAGACACCTTTTTCATAAACCATACGGCCCACAAACAAAAATTTGAATTTATCTTTTGGGAGATTGTACTTTTTCTGAAAGCTCTCAGAACGTACAGACCGTTTAGGGTCAATAATATTAAAGGTGACAAAAACCTTCTCTTTTACTTCGGGTTTGAGTTTAGAAAAATTTTCAACTTCATCTTGTGATAAAAACAACCAGGCGTCTACTTTTGAAACTAAAATAGGAATTGCAAATTTACTGAAAGCAAAAGATTTTTTTGTTAAGACACTAAAATCAGAACCATGTGATTTGATTACTATTTTCAAAGGAGAAAAATACAAACACCGAAATACTAGAACGGAAAACGCATCTCGCAAAGAACCATTTACATCTAATCTAGAATTAAGATATAAGATATCTGGTTTTTGTTTATACAACTGAATCAGAACTTTAAAGGCGTTAAGAATAACACCATACATTCTGTTTAATAGACTGATATTCCATTTATTTCTTGAATAAGGTACTTGCTTGCACGAATATCCTAATTCTTCTAAACCAGAGAGCTCATCAAGACCCAAAATAACGTGACGTGAAGGGGGAATTCCGATTAATATTTTACGTTTCATAAAAGGCCGCTATCTAATGAGCTGTTTTAGATTCAGTACTAAATATGAGTAAACATACAAAAGTACCCACAGCAAATAAAATGCGATAGTCCAACAGCGAATAATTCGTGTTAAATGCAACCGCCCAAGCCAGAACTGCCGCTATAGCGTATATAATTTGCTTTTCTAACGTACCATTTAAAACCCTTTTTAAAACACTAAATACTGGAATAAGTAATAATGCTAGAAAAATGATAAATCCGAGATACCCATGCTCTACTAGAATTTTTAAGTACCCATTTTCAGGTTGGTTGAAATAATAAAATTCTCCACCAGATTCAGTTTGTAGGTATAAATCTTGCTTATGTCTTTTGATGTATTTTTGAAAATTACCAAAGCCAATTCCCAGTATTGGATATTTACCGATAATCTCACCAGTTTCTTCCCATATGGATTGACGAAAGGAAAAGTCTTCTGAAATAGAATCTGCCCTACTAAAAATACCTTCTTTAGGCTGTAGTGTAAGAATAAGAAGTCCAAGACCGATACCTATGGTACCCACGATTAGTTTAATTCTAACATTCTGAAACATTACAAGAAGAATAAGACCAACGGCAAAACCGCCTATTGCAGAACGACTTGCTGCTAAAAAAAGAGCGGTAGTTGTAAGTACAAAAAATAAAATGTAGATTTTTTTCTTTTTAAGCGTAGTGTTAGGTTTGAAATAGAGTAAACTAAAACTACTCATTGCTAAAAATTGTCCGCAGATTTGAGAGTCTTGAAATAGACTAGGGTATCGAATAAGACCGGTGTCTTTATTTACGAGATTACTATTGAAATCTGTTAGGTACGAGAAATTAGGACCTAGTATAAGTTGTATAAAAAGAACTCCGGCCAAAATAACAACACTGAGTTGAAAAGCTGAAATAAACTTGTAAAAAGCCTCTTTTTCTTGATCTAAATAGATAAGAAGAAATCGAGTGAAAACAAATATTGTAAAGGGTTGATATATTAAATGCAGGTTATTGGTAGGGTAAGTCGAATTCATTTTGCTGAGCACTAAGAATGCCCAAAATAAGACTACTAAAATTGTATAAATTTTTCCTTTTTGAGATGCCTTAAAACTGATAAAGTCTTTGAAAAATAGCACAAATGAAATCACAGTTACTACATCAAAAACTTTCAAAAAACCATAGGCTAGGGGTAATATTTTGGTGTCAATAAATGGTAAAGAGTAGGCGACAAATAGGATGTATGTTTCTACGGAAGGTTTTTTGAAAATAAAGTACCCAAAAGTAAGTATGGAAAGGAGGGCAATTATATATTGCAGCATAAGGCGGGTATTCTGACAATTACTTTTTGGTAAACTGAATCACATGCACTAATTTTTTCAGAGCTTCTAGACTAGGTTTTAATTTAAAGTAATCCATTATTCCTTGTAGCAGGGTTTTCGGACTTTCTGTTTTTGCATTATCATAACCATACCCATGACCATAGCCATAATTTTCAGTGACTATACCTCTTTGTTTTACCCCATTGAATACAATATTGCAATCTTTTAAATTCTTGCTATTCAGGTTCTCATCTATACGTTTTGCTATGTTCTTTGGTGTGAAATCGTGCCGTACTACCATCAAAGTTTTGTCGCTGAAATCACTGATAATAGCAGCATCAGATACCATAGATATAGGCGGTGTATCAAGTACGATATAATCAAATGAAGCAAACAATGAATCAAAAAGTTCCTCAAGTTTTCTGCCGGCCAAAAGCTCAGACGAAGCTGTTGTTTTCTCACCACAGGGCAAAATATGTAACTCGGCACAGTCAGATTTATGTGTGATGTTGTTTAAGGTAGCTTTGCCTGATAAAAAATCACTTATCCCTAATTTATTCTCTAAATTGAACATGACAGATAGAGAGGCGTTTCTTAAATCCATATCTAATAGAGCCACTTTTTTCCCTGAAAACGCAATTGTTTGCCCTAGATTTGCGCTTACATAGCTTTTGCCTTCACCAGCTATACTAGAGGTAACCATAAGTGTTTTTATTTTTGTTGAACGCTGATATATGCCCAATGAAGATATAAGGTGTCTGAACTGATCTAGTATAAAAACATCCTTGTGCTTGTTGACAAACAATTCAGTATCTTCTTTATCTAAAAACGCAAGTTCACCTAAAACCGGAATCTCTGAATATTGTTCTACCTCAGAACGATATAAAATTCTAGAAGAGATTAATTCTTTACCAGATACAATGAATATACCAAGGGCAAATGAAAGAAAAAGTGCAATCCCATACACAACAGTTTTTTTCGGACTTACAGGTTTCAATGATCCCTCAGCAGTTTCAATAATTCTTGCATCACCCTGGGTAGGTGCATATGAAAGCGCGGTTTCTTCTCGTTTTTGGGCTAGAAAGTCATAGAGCTCTGATATGTTCTTTTTCTTTCGAGTAATTTCTACCAATTTTCTTTCTTGTTCTGGTAGTATTTGAAGAGCCGAATTATATTTTCCGCTAGACGAATTTAATGTACTAAGACTAGCTCTTAGATTAGCCTTTTGACTTTTTACATTTTCTAGAATACTAGGCCGTATTTGATTGATTTTAGTTTTAAGGGCAACCAAAATAGGATTGTTTTCACCTGTTGTTTTACGGAGTTCTTCGTATTCTATTTCAGCATTGTAAAGCCGATCTAAAAGTTGTTGAAGTATATGGTCGCTTATACCTAAGGTAGAGGGAACGATTCCAGATTTTTTATTCTTAGAAACTACGTAATTCTCTACTTTTTGTAAAACTGAAAGTTGCAATTCTATGTCTCCTATTCTTCTATCGTAAATACCAACATTGTCTAAATATAGATTCCCTTGCTTGCTAATGTTAACGACCCCTTCTGAAGATTTATAAGCTTCCAGCTCCTTTTCTACGTCATTTAATTTACTGCCAACCTGCTCCATTCGATTATCTACGAATGCCAAGGTGTTTGCCGCTAGCGTGTCTCGCTCTCTTGACGATTGTTGTATGTAAGACTTTATCAGTTGATTTACGATATTTTCTCCTCGCTTAATATCCGTATCTTCATAACTCATTCTAACTACGGTAGAAAGTTTACTTGAAGAACCGACAAAGAGTTTATTATAGATATTAGCAGCTACCAGTTTCGGGTGTGTAAATTTAAAATAATAGGATTTTTCCTTAACGGATGAAGGGCCGAAGTGTGGGTTTTTGGTAAACTTGATAGATTCACCACCTAACGGATTTGCAACCCACTCATCAACGGGGTAACTTTTTGTGCCAATTTTCACTAGATTTTTGAAGCTATCAAATGTAAACCCTAATTCATTAGAGTCTTGATAATATCTAGAATCATTAGGATTTTTTAAGCTTATATGAATTGGAGACGTAGTATAAACAGTCCTGTCTTTCAAAAATTTGTTTTCATGTACTTGAGCATATAAACTTAATTTATCTACAACTTCATTTATCAATTCTTTAGAATGAAGGACTTCAACTTCGTTCTCAACAATCTTCTTAGAGGTAAAAACATTGATTGACTCCATAATTTTAGAGTCATCAACGCCCTTCTTTTCATCGTTTACTATTAAAGCAGCTGAGATTGAATAGGTAGGGGTAGATAAAAACAAATACATCCAAGCAGTAACAAGCCCCAAAAAGAAAAGCCCTAAAAATAAAGGCCAGAATGGAACGAACTTGTTCGCT